>VHDF01000003.1 GCA_016871495.1 Verrucomicrobiota bacterium
CGGATCCTCACTTTGTCGATCTGTCCGGACTGGTAGCTCAGGGGGGCGGTGCCCGCCAAACATTGCAGCACGTTGTGGCTGCCGTAGCGTTGAGGATCGATGCCGATGGCGGCCAGCAGCCGCGGCGGTCGATCCCGTGGCGAAGCCTCGCTTCGGCTGCTTGGCGGGCAAAATCCAATTGGCCCCTGACTTCGACGAGCCCCTTGCAGACTTGGGCGAACACATGCAATGAAGTTGCTGCTGGATGCGCACACTCTGCTGTGGTTCTACGAGGGCAGCCCGTCCTTGAGCCTCCCGGCTCGCGCCGCCATCGAGGATCCAGCGAACGAGAAGCACGTCAGTCACGCAACCGCCTGGGAAATCGCGATCAAAGTGAGCTTGGGCAAACTCAAGCTGGCCGTGCCCTACGAAGACGTGTACCCCAACGCCGTCGCCGCGAACGGATTTCTGGTTCTGCCTCTTGATTTCCGCCACCTCCGCGAGCTTCTGACGTTGCCGTTCCACCATCGGGATCCATTTGACCGGCTTTTGATTGCCCAAGCTTTCGTCGAAGAGATGACGCTCGTATCTTGCGATCCTCATTTCCCGGCTTATGGAGCCAAGGTGCTCTGGTAAGAATTGTCCTCCCAACTGCACGTGCGACCGCAGAGAATGATCGCGGGAAAAGAACTCAAGGCAATTGAGCTTCTCCGTGTGCGCCGCCCAGGTCGTCTCAAGCTGCGGCACAGTGGAATATGACATCAACGTGCTCATGGGGCGACCGCCCGGTTGAAGCGCTTGGGGGCGTGGGTGGCGGTGGGGGGGCAGACGGTGGACGAGCCATTGAACCCGCCGAGCGGGTTGGTGAGCGGGTGCCAGATTTGCAGGTCGGTGGAGGATTCCAGCCGGGTGGTGTCCGGCGGGCCGGCGCCGCCAAGCAGCACGCGGCCGTCGCGCAGGCGTTTGACGCGGTCGAGGCGCGGAGCTGGGCCTTCGCCGAGGATCGTCCACTTGAGCAGTGTTTCGGTGCCTGCTCGCTCATGAGCATGAGCGACCCATGATTCATGGATGCCAGGTCATCTCGCAAGAGCACGGTAAAAGCGCTGGGAACTGTTGCCACCGGCGGGCATGGTCAGTTTCATCGGAGCGGCCCCCGGTGCGTTCGTGAAGGCCGGTTGCCAGTCCGCGGGCGAAAGACGAGTGGCGATTTCGATGACGATCGGTGAGGTGGCGTAAACGCCGGGCGAAAGGGGAAGCATGACCGTGCCATCGGCCGCCACTGTTGGAGTCCCAAGCCGCAAGGCCCGGCCATCGCCGTTCAATCGGACAAGGTGCGGGCGAGGAAATCCGCCGAAATCGGTGAATTCTCCCGCAACGAGGATTTGGCCGTCCGGCTGGACCACGATCCGATTCACGAATGCGGGGGAACGCACTCCCTCCGACGGCCATGGTGTGAGGGGTCCACTGCCGGCGTCGAACGTTATGTCCTGGCTGCCGTCGATGTGCAGCCGGACCAAGCCCGCCCGGTCGAACCGGGGCGGGTTGTTCGTCGTGGTGTATGAGTTCCAGCCCGCGAGAATTTTTCCATCCGGCTGAACGGCCAAAGCCGTTACGTTGAGCTTACGATGCGGCGCGGACAGTTGCGGCCATTTCGGCAGGAAACTTACGTCCACGGTCCCATCAAGGTGCAGTCGGACGATGGTTCTATTGGTGGCTCCGTTCAGATTAGCCAGCCGCCCCGCCGCCAGATACCGACCATCCGGCTGAATGACGATGCCAGGTCGTAGAATTGAGAAATCGTCGTTAGTGGAAAGAAGCTCCTTGAAGCTCGGATCCCGGGCTCCATTCGACAAGAGCCGCACGAGTTGGCGGCGAAACGATGGTTGATAGAACGTCAACACCAGCAACATTCTTCCATCGGGTTCAACCACCACGTTGTTGTCTTGAGACTGCAAGCTGACCCATGCATCGCGGAATTGAGGCTCCGCCACGAATAGGATTGACACTTGTCCCCGCCGCTGCGCCGACAGCAGATTCGGCAAACTCGCTCCCGGCTCCATCTGCAACCGGGCGGGAATCCACTTCAACGTCATCGTCGTCTTCGTCCGCAACTTCACGGCATGCTTCACTCTTGCCGGTCACCCCACTTGCGGGTAACTGCTCAGGTCCTGGGCCCACGAATCCACACCAATTCACACGAATTTAGAGTCCGCGACGATTGTAGTCGACTCGGCGTCTGGCCATTCGTGTCGATTCGTGTTCATTCGTGGGTGACCTGAGTAGTCATTGTTCAAGACAAGCTTTCGGCCGGCGGCGCTACGAGGAAGCCCATGTCGAAATATCAGACGTCATCGCATCGGGCCGGTCTCACAGGGCTAGAATGACCCAGCAAAAGGTCTGGCCGATCGGCTCGATTGGTTTGCTGAAAACCAACCGTTTTTGGGTGGTGGTCGCGGTGACAACGGCGTCGGTGCGCCACGGTGCGTCGAGGGTGTCCTTGCGTTGAACCCCGTAACTCTTGCCGGGACGCTCGGGGCGGTTTGATGTGATCGAAATCCCCGATCCGTTGCCCAACCTCGTCGGGCAGATTCCGCAGGAAGACTTGGACTTGGTGGTGGACTGCCAGGACCGCAAACGCATCCCTAACCCCGAGCACAAGAACGGGGTGATGTACGATGAATTCAGAGGTGTTCGGGCTAGCGGTACAGAGTCCGGCCACAGGTTGAGTTTTACGATTTGCGATCATTGTTTTCCCGCTTCTCTCTGATGCCGCCCGCGGGTAGCATTGCCGTGTTATGAAGCAATTCACTTTGGAGTAATGGATGGACGATGGCTGGTACGTGGGACGCCTGACAGAGATTCCCGCGGTGATGAGCCAAGGAGAGACGCTGGCGGAGTTGAAGGAGAACATTCGAGACGCCTATGAATTGGTTTCCGCCGATGCAGCGAGTGACGCTGATCTTCCTCCGCAGCGACAGCGAGTCTTGGTGGAGTTGTGAAACGGCGGGAGCTCATTCGTGAACTCATTGATGAGGGTTGTTACCTCAAACGGCATGGCGGGCGGCATGACCTCTACCACAACCCCGCCACCGGCCGATCCGTGCCCGTCCCTCGTCATACCGAACTGAAGGACAGTTTGGCCCGCGGTATCTGAAAAAAGCTTGGCCTTGTAGCTTCCAATTGAGCGACATCTAGGCTTCATGGCATCACCGCCCGCTAGAAGCGCGTGGGGATGTATGATCATGGCGCCGGCACGAGGTAGTCGCGCGTCCACGGAGGCGGCGGGGGAACCTGGCGTGTGTTGCCGAATTCGTCTTTCACTGTGCGCCATTCGGGGCGAAGCGGCTTTTCCAGTGGCTGACCCCAGAGCGCATCCTGCCATTGCGAGTCGGACAGCCGCCGCGGCGGTCCGATGAGTTCGAACTCGAAGTGACTCAGCACGGGGCCGGCGAACATCACCGGCTTGCCGCTCCGTTCCACCACGATGAACGCCATGTTGACCGCGCCGATGCCCTCATGCAGCACGCTGCCAGGGTCGCCGGGCGCGGTGACATCGGTGTGAACGTCGGCGACGATGGCGTCGAACTTGCCAACGCCGGTGTCTTCGTGGAAGGAGTTGCTCTTGTCGTTCAAAATGCTTCGGTAGAAAAGGCGCGGGTACCATCCGTCATACTTTCGCAGTGAACCGGACCCATCAGGAGTCCATGATTGCTCGATCAAATCACACGCAAACTTCTCCAGCGTGGGCGAATGTGCCAGATCGCCGCCTTGTTCCTGAATGCGTGCGATGGCTTCCAGGTTGGCGATGGACTCGACGAACGTGTCCAGATGTTCGACTTGCCGCGCCTTGACCACACCCAACTCCACCGAGCCAAATATCCTGGCCAGAATGTTGCGCTGTTCTTCGTCGAGTGTGGCCGGATCTTGCGTGGTCAGGGTTTCCCACTCCGCCAGGGTCTCAGAACTCCAGATTGGCCGGTAGGCGAAGCGAGTTCTGCCTTCATAACTCAACCCTCCGATGGCATCGCGGGTCCGTTTCACCATCTCGCGCATCCGCGTCCAGAATGCCGGATGGGGCTCGACCAAGAACGCTGGAAACTCACAATTGCCACCGCCCGTATAGCTCTGCTTTGCATAGAGAATCGTGTCGTGCCGCAGTTGCGACCACGAGGCGAGTTGGGTGTTGAGCGACTTCATGGCCCACGCTTTCGTGCGCAACGCTTGCGGAAACTTCGTATCGGTGAGCGGCTGGGAGAGTTCGCGCAGCGTGCCGAGCCAGTCCATGTAGAGGTTGCGCGTCCAGGCATTGGCACCTTGGGCATCCATCACGCCGCGCACAGCGGCAAGGTTGTGCTGGTAGTTGAAGCCGTCGCGGAACGGGTGGCGCGCCGGAGATCGATCGCGCAGACGCGCCAGCAACTCCGGCACGGTTTGGTTGTTGCCCAGCGTGCTGAAGGCCACATCCAAAGCGCTCGGCACACGGCGACTGACCTTCTGCTCATCCCAAATGATGCTGTCGAAGACGCACTGAGCCAGCGCCCAACTGTCCGGCACGAACTTCTGTCCGAAGACAGTGAACGATTGCGGCAGGCTGATCTGCTCGCGCCCGAGTGGCGAGACGAAGTAATCCGAGCGGATGTTCTGCACGCCGATCTGGCCTTGCGCGATCTGGTCCTGCAACCGCAGCAGCGCCGCCATGTCCGGCAAATCGGCGAGCGAAGTGATCTTCGCGGCGCGCAGCAGATCGCCGAGCTGCGCAAAGGTCGCCGAGTCGGTTCAGCCAACGAACACCTGGATGATCTGATCGAACTGCCGCCAGCGCTCGAATTGGCCGGATTGTTCCAGCAGCCAGTTCAACACCACGGCCGTGCCGAGTTCCCGTGGCGGCGCGGGATGCGGTTCGGTGCAATCCGAGTCGATCAACGGCCCGCCCGCCAGGCGCAGATCGGTTCGTCCCAGCCACATGACGGATTGGAAGTAGCGTCCGAGCCGGGGCGAGTTCTCGTAATGCCCGCGCACCTTGAACTGCGAGAAATCGACTGCGCGCGGCGCGCCGAACAGATCGAAATAGGTGTCGAGCTTGGGCTCGGGATCTTGAATGGCCTTCAGCGATTTGGCCACGCGCGCGTCCTGGCCGAGCGCGCTGGGAACGGGCTTGCCCTTGAGCAGCGTGCGTGCCACGGCGATGAAGTAATCCGCGTCGAGCACACTGTCCTTGAGCACGCCCTGGCCGGCTTGCGCCGCGGCGGCGGCGAGTTTGCCCGCCATGCCGTCGAGCAGGCGCTCGAGGTTTTCGTAGAGGAAGGTTTCCTCAAGTTCCTCCAGCATCGCATCGTAGGTGCGATGCCAGGCGTGGAGGATCGCATCGGTCGAGACATACACCGGCATGTCGTCCTTCCAGATGCGGTAGAATTGGTCAGCGAAACTTGGCATGGCCTGGCGTTCGCTGACGACAAAGCCGTTCTTCTTGAACACCGCGAGTTCGTCCGCGTTCAGGCGGAAATCGGTGAGACGCTGCGGCTCGGTTTCGGGCAGGCCTTTGGCGTTGACCTTGGCAGGATCGGCATCGAAGTCGGTGAAGAACTTCGCCGCGAACTGTTCCGGACTGATCTGGCCGAGTTTGGTGAGCTCCGTCACGAAGGCTGCGCCGTAGCCAAAGACCTCCGCTCCACCCGAGGCGAGGCTCGCCTTGGCCCTGGTGTCGTAACGCGCGAGCAGGCGGTAGAACGCGCGGGCACGATCGGTGGCGAACGAGCGCAAGTGCAGTTCATCACTCGACGCGGAACGGACCGGGGACCCGATCGGGGACCACTGCCGGAGGTCGTCGCTGGTTTCGAGCTGGTAGGTTGGGAGACGGTTCTGCGGCCCGCCCGCCGGGTTGCGCCAGCGCAGTTCGACGCCGTTGGGTGTGCGTTGCAGGTCGAGCTTGGGCGGGGTTTGGGCGAGCGTCGCGACTGCCATGGATAGCAGGGCGAGAGATGCGGGGAAGCGCTTCATGGGAACGTTGGGATTGGTGGCTGCGGAGGTTGGGCGAGTGGGCTGTTCGTTCCTGGTTCACGTTCGAGGGAACGAGGCGGCGTGCGAGGGGCGGGGTGTCATGAGCGTGCGGATCTGAACGGCAGAGATGGTTGTCCGTGAGCATTCCTAAGGCGATGGGCGGGAGGACCTTTCGTGTATCCAGGCGATGTCCCGGTTGGAGGGATTGCCCGGAGCGCCGTCCATGTCCCCGGTCACCCAACGGAAAGGGGAGCTGTCGACTATCCAGCCCGAGTGGATCAACCGATCCCGACTGTCATCGGCGTACATCCGCCAGGCGAGCGCCAATTGATTGTGATTGTTCATGCAGAAGATCCCCTGCGCCTTCTGCTTCGCCTTGCCCAGCGCGGGCAGGAGCATCCCCGCCAGAATGGCGATGATGGCGATGACGACGAGCAGTTCGATGAGGGTGAAGGCGGTGGCGAGGGGGTGGGGACTGCAGGAGCGGGCATAGGATTGCGAAGTCTTCATACTGCGTTTCTACAGGAAAATCGTTTCAAGGTTGTGCCGTAATTTCGAAAAGGATGCGTCTCGTAGTTGAAGGTGCCTGATCAGTGACGCCGAGAGGGTATGGCGCGGTCCAGGGCGGCCAGGTTCGGTCCGTCCACCCACTCCATGGCGATGAAATGCTGACCCTGATGCAAACCGACTTCATGCACCGCGACGATGTGGGGATGATGCAGTGCGCCGGAGGCCGCCGCTTCGGTGCGGAATCGGCGAATGGCCTCCGGGGACGACATGGCGCCCAGGCTCAGGACCTTCACGGCCACCCAGCGGTGGAGGCTGTGCTGCCAGGCTTTGTAAACCACGCCCATGCCGCCGCGCCCGATTTCCTCGTGCAGCACGAAATTGCCGAAGGGAGTCCCTGCGTCGTCCATCGGCGAGGAGGCGGTGTCCGGAGCAGGCTCGAATTCGAGCGCGAGCGAGAACAGGCAGCGCAGGCACCGGCCGCGGGGAGCAAACGCATCGAGTGGGGCGCCGCATTGGGGACAGAGGGAACGAGGATCCATAACAAGATTGGGGATGGCATCGCGATCGTTCATTCCATCCGTTACAACGGAGAACGCGCGAAAAGGTGACAACGAACCGGACCCCGGCGGAGGGCCGGTTGACGGGACCCGAAATCCGAGGAAGCACGGGGTGGACTCGGCACGCCGGTCATCGGCTCAGGATCGCGAAAAGATAATCGATTTCCTCCTGGACCTCGGGCGGACTGGACACGGTTTGGGCCACTTCCTCGCGGAAGAGGTCGCGGTAGCGGGCGCGCAGGCGCGAGATTTCCTTTTTGACAGCGTCCTCCGACATGCCGAGTTGGAGCGCCAATGTCGCTTGGGGTTCGTCGGGTTTGCGATCGAGCAGCCAGGGTTCGAGCCGGGCGAAGACACCGCCGCGCCCGCGCGCCCGATACTCTCCTTCGAGGCGGTCAAGGACATGGTCCAACAGGGCCGCGGCCCAAGCGCGGTCGAACAGGAGGACAGGGTTGTCAGGGGCGGCGGGTTCTGGCGGAAAAGGGGAGTTGGATTCCGGCACGGGTTCGTCGAGGGGAACCCATTCGATGCCGCCGCCACGTTTGAGGGCCTGGTTGCGGTCGTGTTGATCCGCGAGAAAATGTTTGAGGCAGCGAAGCAGGTAGGAACGGAATTTGACGCCGGTTCGGGGTTTGACCCTCGAGGCCAAGCTGGCCTTGAGGAAATGAGCGAAGAATCCCTGGGTCAAGTCTTCGGCTTCGGATGGACCCGAGCCCAGGTGACGAATGTGAGCCAGCACCGGGGAACGATAGGTTTCGCAAAGCCGGGCCAACGCTTCGGCCGCCACCGGTTCGGCCCCGGCGCCTGCTCGCAGGATGACGCTCCAGTGCGTGGTGGCGAAAGCCGCCGGATGGCCATGCGGTCCGGAACTCATGGGGCGGAGAGTATGTCAAAGGGTCGTGAGCGCCAAGCATTCAGGTCAAAGTTGTGCTGTGTTCAGGGCATTCACAGGTTGTCGGTGATGCGCGCGGCGGCGCCGTGAACGGCGCGCTCCGACAGCTTGCGCATGCACCGCCGTGAGTGGGCAGTCGTCATTGAAGATTGACTCGGATGGGGGGCGGGGCATCGTCGCGCCGGTTTTTTGATCCTTGGTTGACCGTCGAGTTCACATGAAATCTCCCTTGGCACGAGCGGCTGTCCTGGATGCATTCAAGGCGCCCCTGAATCTCACGAGTTATCCGTTGCCGGAACACCCCGAACCGGGGGCGGCACTGGTGCGAACCTTGATGGCCGGAATTTGCGGCACGGATGTGCATCTGTGGAAAGGCGAGCTGCCCATCCAGCTCCCGGTCATTCTGGGCCACGAAACGGTGGGTGAGATCGTCGCGCTGGGTGAAGGGCTTGAAACGGACTGGAACGGCCAGCCCCTGCGCCTGGGAGATCGAGTGACCTGGACGTCCACCTCTTCCTGCGGCGCGTGCTATTATTGCACGGAGAAGAAGCAGCCGACGCGGTGTCCTCGCCGGCGGGCCTACGGCATCGGTTATCGCTGCGATGAATCACCGCACTTTTTGGGAGGGTATGCCGAGTTCCATTACCTGAAGCCACGAGCCAACATTTTTCGCATTCCCGAAACGCTGCGGACGGAGTCGGTGGTGGGGGCGGGATGCGCCTTGATCACCGCCATCCACGGGGTTGAGCGGACCGGCATCGAATGGCGGGACACGGTGGTGGTGCAGGGGAGCGGTCCCGTCGGGATTGCCGCCCTGGCGGTGGCGAAAAGCGCCGGAGCGGGCAGGGTTTGTGTGATGGGAGCACCGCGCCATCGACTGGAGATGGCGAAGCGTTTCGGAGCTGACGCGGTGGTGGATATCGCCGAGGTGAATTCGCCGGAGGACCGGGTAGCTTGGGTGCGTGAGTGGAGCGGGGGTTATGGCGCGGATGCGGTGCTGGAGTGCGTGGGACATCCGAGCGCGATTGGCGAGGGCATGGAAATGTGCCGGGACGGAGGCAAATACCTGATCTTGGGCCACTATTGCGACGCGGGTCCGGTCTCGTGGAATCCGCATGTGGTGACGCGAAAACAACTGCAGGTGTTCGGATCGTGGTCCAGTGAACCGCGGCACCTGAAGGCGGCACTCGATTTTCTAAACTCAACCTCCGGTTTGTTTCCTTTCGCCGAGATGGTGACGCATCGATTTCGTTTGGAGCAAGTCAACGAGGCGCTGGAGACGACCGCCAGTTGGGCTGCCGCCAAAAGCGTGATCGTGCCTTGAGACCGGACCGCGCCGTTCACGGCGCTTCAAGGTGTGTCTTCAACGGGACAGGGCAGGTTCAAGGGGCAAGGGTGCGGCCATGGCCCAGGCATTCACTCAGGGCGGGCCATGGAGCGGGATGATATCGCCGCGGCAGGTTGGCGCGAGCGGAAGCGCCGTGAACGGCGCGCCCCGACCACCTCTGGATACACTGCATGGGTCGCGGTGCATCCCGATGTTGCCGGAGATGCAGGTAGGGCGCGTCCGTCCCGGCGCGCCGCCGGAGCATGATGTTTTGCATCCAGTGGGCGGCGGGCTGGGACAGGCCCACCTACCAACAACATCGGGATACACGGTATGGGTCGGAAGAAGTCAGGTTCACGTTGATTTTGGCGGAGGGATGGGATTGAGTGAGGGCACCCTCTCGAGTCAACAACCGGCCTTTTCGTTTATGATCAAATTGCAAGTGAACGAGGTGGCGCAAGAACATGCCGGGGAGCCCGACATGCCCCTGGTGTGGTATTTGCGCGACCAACTGAAACTCACGGGAACCAAACTGGGCTGTGGCATGGGATTGTGCGGTTCCTGCACGGTGCATGTGAATGGCATTGCCGTACGCAGTTGCATGACGACGATGCGCGCGGTGGCTGGCAAGAAGATCACCACCATTGAGGGCCTCAGCCCCAACGGCAATCACCCGGTGCAGGAAGCCTGGAAGAAACTGGGCGTTCCGCAGTGCGGTTATTGCCAGTGCGGCCAGATCATGCAGGCGGCGTCCTTTCTCCAATCGAAGGGGAAGAACAAGCCGACCGATGTGGAGATCGAGACCGCGATGCAGGGCAATCTTTGCCGGTGCGGGACTTACCAGCGCATTCGGCAAGCCATCAAGAGCGCGGCGGAGGTGATGTCATGAGCACGATTCGCATCATGGATCGCCGGGATTTCCTGGAGACCTTGTTTTCCGCCGGCGCGTTGATCCTCTCGGCTCCGTTGCTGACTTCGTCCGGGCAGGCAGCGGCGGGTGCCTTCGCCGCGAGCGGGAGAGCGGCCAAGTCGGCTTGGCGATCGGGGCTTTGGCTGGGCATTGAGACCGATGGCACGGTCATCATTATCACTCACCGGTCGGAGATGGGCACGGGGGTGCGCAGCACATTGCCGATGATTGTGGCAGAGGAGCTCGACGCGGAGTGGGACCGAGTGAAGTTGGAGCAGGCCGTGGGGGACGGGCGATTAGGTTCCCAGAATACCGACGGTTCCTGTTCTATTCGCGATTTCATCGGGACCATGCGCGAGGCGGGCGCGACCGCGAGACTGATGCTGGAGCGCGCGGCGGCGGCACGGTGGAATGTGCCCGCTTCAGAATGCATGGCGGAACGGCACGAGGTTGTCCATCGACCGACCGGCAAGAAAGCCGGGTTCGGTGAGTTGGCTTCGGAAGCCTCCAAGCAGCCTGTTCCGAAGAAGGAGGATTTAAAATTCAAAACGCCGGATCGTTACCGTTACATCGGCAAGACCATGCCAACGAAGGACGTCGAGGATCTTTGTCAGGGCAAGGGAACGTTTGGTTACGATGTCCAGGTTCCGGGCATGGTCTATGCCTCAATCGCGCGCTCACCGGTTTTCGGGGGTGAATTGGAGGATTACCACGACGGCGAAGCGAAGAAAGTGAACGGAGTTCGGGGCACGGCGGTGATCCCTCCGTTCAAAGCCCCTCACGCGTTTCAAGCGCTGGGCGGGGTGGCGGTCATTGCGGACCACACTTGGGCCGCCTTGCAGGGGCGCAAGAAGTTGAAGGTGAGCTGGAAATCCAGTCCGCATGACAATTTCGCCTCCGACGCCTATCGCAAAGAACTCGTTGAGGCCGCGAAGAAGCCGCAGAAGTTGGTTCGCAATGTGGGCGATGTGAACCGAGCATTCGGCCCCGGCGCAAAGACGTTCGAGGCGGATTATTACACGCCGATGCTGGCGCATGCGCCGATGGAGCCCCCGGTGGCGGTGGCGGATGTGCGGGAGGGTCAGGCCACCCTTTGGGCGGCGACCCAGGATCCGCAGGCTGTCCAAAGCGCGGTGGCGGGCGCACTGGGCATCGACAAGAGCAAGGTGACCTGCCACGTCACGCTGTTGGGCGGCGGGTTCGGGCGCAAATCGAAACCGGATTATGTGTGCGAGGCGGCGTTGCTCTCCAAACAGCTTGGCAAGCCCGTGAAGGTGGCTTGGAGCCGTGAGGATGACATCGGATTCGATTATTACCACGCACCGGCCGCGATGCACATGAAGGCGGCGGTGGACGCCAAGGGACGTCCGACGGCGTGGCTCCAACGCAGCGTGTTTCCGACCATTGGATCCACTTTCAACGCGGCGGCCCGTTACGGCGAGGAATTCGAGATGGGCATGGGCTGGACCGATCTGCCGTTCGATATTGCGAATCATCGCGCGGAGAACGGCCCGGCCGAAAATCATGTGCGCATCGGGTGGTTGCGATCGGTGGCGAATGTCTACCACGCCTTCGCGATTCATTCCTTCCTGGACGAATTGGCCCAGGCGGCGCGGCGCGATCCAGTGGAGTATTTTCTCGATGTGCTGGGTGCGGATCGGGTGGTGCTGCCCAAGCCCGAAGGCATGGGGCATTGGAACAACGGAAAGCCGCCGGAAGAATTCCCCATCGACACCGCCCGATTGCGTCGGGTGGTCGAGTTGGTGGCGGAGGAATCGGGCTGGAAGAACCGGAAAAACGGCGGCGGGCAGGGTTGGGGCTTCGCCGCGCACCGCAGCTTCCTTTCCTACGTGGCGGTGGTGGCGAGGGTGGAAGTGGATCGAGCCGGACGGATCCGGATTCCCCGCATGGACATTGCGGCGGACGTGGGCGCGGTGATTCATCCGGACCGGGTGACCGCCCAGTTCGAGGGCTCGGCGGTCTTCGGCGCGAGCATTGCGTTGATGGGGGAAATCACGGCCGCGCAGGGCCGGATTCAGCAGTCCAACTTTCACAATTACGGTATTGCCCGGATGCAGGAAGCGCCGATGGAAACGCGGGTGCATTTGGTGGCTAGCGACAAGGCGCCGGCGGGCGTGGGCGAGCCCGGAGTGCCGCCGATTCCACCGGCCTTGTGCAACGCGGTGTTTCAGGCCACCGGCAAGCGGGTGCGCGAGCTGCCTTTGCGCCGCGCGAAGTTGACTTGAGACCGGATGAGGCAGGAATCGGCCAGCCTGGAAGTTTCGCAGGGGTCCACGACGGGGAGCCTTCGTGCTCGAGAACCAAGCGATTTTCAGTTTCGAGAACTCTGGCGTGTTTTTGTCGAGCCTGCGCTCACGAAAACTCAAACATGATGCTGTTCCATTCCGGTCGCGTGTGAAGTGCTGTCACCACGGATCAGGGGAAGGGGCTAACTCGGATGTTTCACGCTGAGCTTGAATCCGCGACCGTGTGCCGCGTGAGGGCACGCGGCCTACAATCGTGCCTGCCTCTGTGTTTGCAGGCCCGATGTCCTGTGTGTTTGAAGTGTCCTCACCGGGCGTCCCGGGCTAGGGAACGAGCGGGACACCCTCGATCGCCAGCGCGTCGAATCGGCGGGGTGATTCCTTCGCGGCCCACGCCATGCCCCTGAGCATGAGCAGACGAAAGTAGGGATCGTCGAAGGTCCAGGAATAATGACCGAAGATGGAAACGAAGACGCGCGCTGAAGTTCCCGGCGGTTGATAGGCCCAGAAAACCGGCACGGATTGCACCGTGTCATCCCCGGGATTTCTGGCCCGGTCGTCCCCGCGATAAATCATTTCGTCCGAGGTCGCGAGAATCTCGATGCGATTGGTGTCCCCGATGAAAGGCCAATAAGGTTCGTCCACGAAGTCCATGAGGGGAGGCAGGCCACGAGTGATGGGGTGGTCGGGAACGGTTAGTTTGAGTTTGACGGGGCCGTGGCGGTAGGAAGCGGCTTTATAGGAAAGGCCGAAGCAATGGGCGTGGTTTGGCCAATCCTGGTCGCATCCGATGGCCCAATGGATGGTGGCCACACCTCCGCCTTTCCCTTGGTGGCGGCGGATTTGCGCGACTTGGTTGGAGTCCCATTTCGTTTTCAGGTAGAAGACGACGAGATCGACGCCGTCCCACTGATGGTTTTCCGGCCAAGGAAAGGCGGTGGAGACTTTGACGCCGGGGGCTTTGGCGAGGAGGGGCGCCCAGTCCTTTTGCCATTTCGGGTAGTCATGTTCCCCGGGACCGTGGTCCTTGGGACCGGCGACGAGCAGGATGTGGAGGGGACGCGGGGCGGGGGAGTCTGGGGCGGGCGATTTCAGGATGGCGTCGACGGCGGCCCGGGAACGTGGCGCGGGAGCTTGGGCTGCTTCGAGAGAAAGTCCGAACAGCGCCAGGAAGAGGGAAGGGAGGGAAGATTTGAGAAAAGGGAGGTTCATGACGATGAAGATCTTGCTGTGTATCCCGATGTTGTTGGTAGGGCGGGCCTGTCCCAGCCCGCCGCCCACTGGATGCAAAACATCATGCTCCGGCGGCGCGCCGGGACGGACGCGCCCTACCTGCATCACCGGCAACATCGGGATGCACCGAAGATCTTGTAGCATTCTCAATAGGTCTTGCCAACCTCCGAGCCAAAAATCACATTCGACTCTTTATGAGTTCGCAGTTCGAACAATATGTCCCGGTTCTGATGCTGGGGGCGCTGGCGGTGGTGTTTGCCTTTGGCACTCTCCTGGTTTCGGTGGTCTTCGGAAAACTGGGCCGGCGTTATCGCACGAAGGATGTGGCGTATGAGTGCGGCATGGCGCCCATCGGCGAGGGGAGTTCGCGGCTGTCGGTGAAGTTTTATCTCGTGGCGATGTTGTTCATTCTATTCGATATCGAGGTGGTTTTTCTCTATCCATGGGCGGTCGTTTACAAGAGCCTCCTGGCGACTCATGCCGGCTTGATTTTCGGGTCCATGATTTCTTTTTTGGGGATCTTGTTCATCGGCTATCTCTATGCGGTGAAGAAGAACGCCCTCGACTGGAAGAGCTAGTCCGAGAGCGTGGCCCTCTCGCCCGGGCCTGGAAACCGGGTGGGGTTGGGTCGGTTGGTTGTTTCGATTTTGCGCAAGCCTTTCATTCCCATGTCCTCTCCCATCAAGTTCGGCACCTCGGGTTGGCGCGGCCTTATCGCGCGCGATTTTACATTTTCGAACCTGCGCCTGGCGGCACAGGGCGTGGCGGACTATTTGTGTGAGGAGTTACGGCGGGAGGGTTCCGAAATCTTCGGGAGAAAACCCGTCGTCATCCTCGGGCATGACACGCGGTTCCTGGGCCGTGATTTCACGCTGGCGGCGGCGGAAGTGCTGGCGAAAAGCGGCTTGATTCCCTGGCTGTGCGAGCGTGACGCGCCCACTCCGGTCATCGCGCACACCATTCGGGATCGGCGGGCCATCGGCGGCATCAACATGACTGCCAGCCACAATCCGGCGGAGTATCAAGGGCTGAAGTTCAGCACGTCGAACGGGGCACCGGCCAATCCCGAGGCGACGCGCCGCATCGAGGCTTTGATTGAAAAGCGCGCGGGGGAGGGTTGGTCCCTGGACGCCGCGGTGATTGGCACCTTCACGTGCAAGACGATTGATCCTTTGCCGCGCTATTTTCACCAGATTCGCAAGCTAGTGGATTTCGAGGCGATTCGACGCGCTCGCATGAAGATCGCGGTGGAGTTGATGTACGGGACGGGTCGCGGCTATTTGGATCGGTTGCTGGAGGAGGCGGGAGCCCAAGTCACGACTTTCCATAACGAGCTGAATCCCCTGTTCGGGGGGCATCACCCTGAACCCAACTCCGAGGGCATGGAGGAGGTTCGCAGATTTGTGCGTTCGGGCAAGGCGGTGATTGGCTTGGGGTTGGACGGCGACGCCGACCGATTTGGCATCGTGGACAGGGATGGGACTTGGCTGACCCCGAATCAGATTCTGGCCCTGGCCTTGTATCACCTGAAGAAGAATCGGGGATGGACGGGCGCGGTGGTGCGAACGGTGCCGACGAGCCATCAAGTCGATGCGGTGGCTTCCATGCTGGGAGTCAAACTCCACGAAACGCCGGTGGGATTCAAATACATTGGCGCTTTGATGGAGAGCGAGCCCATCATCGTGGGGGGCGAGGAATCAGGCGGGTTATCGGTCAAGGGGCATGTGCCGGAGAAGGACGGCGTGCTGGCCTGCCTTTTGATGGCCGAGCTTGTGGCGACGGAGAAGAAGCCACTTGGCGCCATTCTGAAATGGATTTCGAAAACGGCCGGCGAATTTCATACTGATCGTATCAATGTGAAGATTCCGCCGGATCGCAAGGAGGCTTTGTTGAAGCGGCTGGCGCTGGGATTGGACAAGATCGGGAAGCTGCCGGTGCAAAAGTTCATTACCACGGACGGCTTCAAGTTTCTTTTGCCCGACGGAGAATGGGTGGCCTTCCGGGCGAGCGGCACTGAGCCGCTGATTCGTTGCTACCTGGAGGCGCGATCCGCCGCCGGGCTCAAGCAACTGGACACCGCGTGCCGGCGGGTCTTGAACTCTTGAACTCCTGACCGGCGGCCGCGGTTCAGTTGTGCTTGGCGCGGTAGAAATTCTTCACCGCGGCCGTGGTGGAAGTGTCCGTGACCGTTGCGATTCCCGCGGCGGTCATGGGGACGGACTGAATCTGAGCCCAACCGGTGAGATCGGCACTGCGATCGATGATGACGGTCGAGCCGGGTTGGGCTTGAACCACCATTTCGACGGAGCCGTTGTCCTTGCGCACGATGCTGAGGAATTTCGGAGCGCCCAGAAGTCCGGTGCCCCCCGTCGTCTTAAGGCCGAATTCTGTCGCCCGGCTCAATCCGCCTCCCCCCGTGGCTTGAGGAAACACGTTGTTGGCGCGCAAGGAATATCTGAAGAAACTGAGGCTGCCTGAGTAATTCTTGCCGGACTTCAGGGTGCCGCGCGGGATCACGATGGAGGATGCCGAGGCGGGCAATTCGCGTGGCACACAAATATCCGGCGCAGAAAAAACCTCTCCTCGCTCATCGGAAATGCTCAATGCAATGCTGTCATTCGGACCGACTCCCGGGATGGGATCCCATTGCAGGGCGAAGTCGGCGTCCGGATTGATCGCCTGGGCGGCGTTGTAATTGGCGATATGAGGAACGGGAGGATATCCGTTGGCAGGAAGGGCGATGGTTGAGGGAACCGGATTTCCTCCAACCACCGAAAGGAGGTAGGTCCCCGCGGGGTAGCCGACATCCAAGGCCGCTTCGCTGGCGAAGGGTTGGAAAAAGAAAAATCCGCTTCCGAAGAAATTGGTGAGCGTCCGCGTCGTGCCGGTCGGGGTTTGGAGGGTGGCGGCTGAGACGAGGCCGTTGGCGGGAGGTTCGACGGAGGCGAGGAACGCCGCCGGAGTTTCCGTTTGAGGTGTCGGTGGACCGGAGTTCGCTTGCACCCAATTCGAAGCTTTGAACACTCCGACTGATCCGTTCTTCTTTTCTTGTTCGGCGGCGGGACAGGGCGTGGTGGGGCCTCCACCGCCTCCTCCGGTGCCCAGCGAGAAACTTCCACGGAAAGTTGCTGCGGGGAGTGGATTGCCCGAGGCATCTTTGAAAGCGTTGGCTTGGCCTGCGGTGGGGTTGAGCACCCAAGTAATGGTCGCGTCGGCCGGCCATCCTGGAGGGTACGTGACCATGAGCGTGGTATCATCCACCCAGGAAAATGAGACGAGGGCCGCATTGACATTCGAGCTCCAGCCAATGGAGGCGGTCGTCCCCATGGGTTCGTCAAAAGCGAGGATCAAAGGGAAGAGCGAGAGCACTCCTGTTGCGCCATCCTCAGGTTGGGAGAAGATCAGGGACGGTGGTGTGGTATCCGCGGCGTGGACGCGGTCCATCCTTCCGAAGATTCCGGCGAGAAGGCCGGCGACCAGGGCTAATGACACGATGCGCATATGATGATGAACCCGAATTGGAGGTAGAAAAACGCGGCCGATAAAGCGCCGCGAGTGGAGATTTGGTAATCGAATCGTCGCGGCGAGTCAATGTCACCCAGCCATTCTGATTTTGCCTGGAACAAGGTAGGGCGCGCACTCCGCTGCGCGCCGAGACCGGCTGTTTTCAAGAGCGGCGTGCAGCGGAGTGCGCGCCCTACGCATCAAAATGAGAACTGCTGATTTCGCGAACACCGCGTTTCTTGCTATTTCCACGTCGGGATTTAGGATACCGGCATGCGCCTCGCTGCCCCTCGCCTTCATCGCGTCGTGGTGGAAAGGGTGGCGATGCGACCGTGCCTTTGGCCTGTGTGGTTTTGGGTGGCAGCCTGCATGGCCGGACCGTTGCAGGCGGATTCCGCCTGGAAAGTGGCTTCCGGGAATCTTCCAGCGGCATCGCTTTCCCAGCCGGCGGCTTTTAGGCCTTCATGGGGACCCGCCCCCCGCTGGCCCGTGGGAACGGGGCCTTCATTCCATTCCCGAGGCGGACGAGCGCTTCCCGCGGAAGGATTCTCGCTTTCGACGATGGATCGAGAGCAAGTCAGAGTTTTCTTTGCCGCGGTTTTCTCAGCCTCGGAAGGTGTCGACATGGGTTGGACCGGTTTTCATTCCACCGGTGATCCGGGCATGACCAACCCGGATTTCAAGGAGGCGGTGCGGCGGCGGATTAATTTTTTCCGTGCGATGGCGGGTGTGCCTGCGGGAATCCGTTTTTCCGACACTTTCAATCGCAAGTGCCAGCAGAGCGCGCTGATGATGAGCGCGAATAACGATCTGAGCCATACTTCGCCGCCGCAATGGCGCTTTTGGACTGAGGAGGGATCGGAAGCAGCCCGAAATGGAAACCTGGCTTTGGGATCCGCGGGTCCGGACGCGATCGTGGGACTGATGCGGGACAATGGTGGAAACAACACGGCCGCCGGGCATCGCCGCTGGTTTCTTTTTCCGGAAACCCAGATCATGGGGACGGGTGATGTGCCTCGGGTGGACGCCCACCCTCCCGCGAATGTGACCTGGGTTTTTCCCGATTCGGATACCTCTCTCCAACCGGTAAGTGTGCGGGACGAGTTTGTGGCCTGGCCTCCTCCGGGTTTCGTTCCGTATCCCGTGATCTATCCGCGATGGTCATTCGGGTTGCGCGACGCGGCATTCAGGGGCGCCACGGTGACCATGACCCGGTCTGGAACGAACATACCGGTCCGATTGGAGGCGGTGCAGGATGGGTTTGGGGACAACGCGATCGTGTGGATTGCCGATAATCAGCCCACCGATACCTTTCTCAGTTCTGCATGGCCCAAGCCCGCAAAAGAGGAACCGATTCGCGTGGTGGTGGCGAACGTTCGCTTGAACGGCCAGGTCCGGCGATTCGAATACTTCGTGACGCCCATGGATCCCGCCATGAAGACGCCGGGAGCGCCGGAGGCTTCCATCACGGGACCGCAGGAAATGTCGCCACAAATGCGCGGGAATTTTCAGATTCAGACGCTGGTGCAGGCTACCGGCTACGAGTGGCGCAGTGGCTCTCTGCATCCGGCCGAGCTTGAAGGGGCCGAGAAAGGGTTGGGCGAATTTCAAACGCGGACCTCCCCGGGATACGCGGTGATCGACTCCGGTTCGCGGCGGACGGGATCGGCCGGATTTCATCTGGTGATGCCCGATTTTGCGAGCCAGTTCCTGACGTGGAAAAAGGAGTTTCTGTTGCTTCCTGGAGCGAAGCTTCGCCTGCAAAGCCGCCTGGGCATCGCCACGCCGGATCAATCCGCGCGGGTGGAAGTTTCCTCGGACGCGGGGGCGTCCTGGAGCGTGATCTATCGACAGGCGGGCGCGGACATTCCCGGCGAGCGCAGTTTTGTGTTGCGGGAGATCGATTTGACACCCTGGGTGGGGATGGTGGTTCAGTTTCGATTTTCTTACTTTTTCGAGGAGGGGAACGCTTATTTTGACACCGACTCCAACCTGGGCTGGTCCCTGGACGATCTGCAAGTGGTGCAAGGATTGGCGTTGTCGGGACTCCAGGTTTTTCCGGCCGCGGCCGGAGGGACATTTCAGGCGAGTTTTTCGGAAGCCGGTGAGCGGCTGTTGCAGGCGAGGGGATTTTTGTTTGGAGGATTTCCCGGCGAATGGGGGCCGCCGCACCGATTGATGGTGAGGACGTCTTCGCGCATTGAGATTCGCTCCATCGTGCGATCCACCGACGGGCGCATTCGTGTCCGCGCAGCAGGTCCGGCCGCGGGTTCGACGGTGATCTTGCAACGCTCGGAAGACTTGTTGACTTGGAGTGAAGCCTCCCGAGGGGGGGGCAACGGTGGCGAAATCGAACTCGCTGACGATTCGGCGGGACCGGTGCGCCTCCGATTTTACCGGCTCCTGCTCCCCTAAAAACCCGATCGAAACGACGTGAAACTATGCCTCGAAAACTGAGCTCCATCGCCCCTGACTGGTGGGATTACACGACCCTGGACGACGCGTTGATTCGCGACGCGGCGGCGTTGACGCCTGAAAAAATGCTGCGGCTTTCACGGCCGGGATTCCAAGTGGTCTTTTTTGACACGCTGGAAGAATTCTACCTGGCCGAGGCCTTGGAGTATGTGGAGGCGTGGCGGCAATCCACCGAGGACAACCCCGTGGGCCTTTGCGGGCCGATCGGGCCGACCGAGCAATTGCCTTTGGTGGCCCGGATCGTCAATGCCCTGGGTTTGAACCTGGGGTCCGCGCATTTCTGGGGCATGGACGAGTGGTGTGTGGGAGGGCGGGAAGTGGGCGTCGATCATCCGCTTTCCTTTGAGCGAGCAGACCGGGAAATGTGCTTTAACCGAATTCGAAGGGAACTTCGCATGCCGGACGCTCACCTGCATTTTCCGAAAGCCGACACCCGCGCCTATCGGGCGAGTTGGGAGGGGGTCCGGTGCGCCGTGATGCAGGGAGGGCAGGGCGACGTGAAGCACTGGGCTTTCAATGATCCGCTGCCGCGCCGGGGAAAATACCGCCACGCGCCTCCTTCGCCCGCCGAGTATCGGAAACTGGCCACGCGCGTGGTCGATCTGCACCCGCTCACGATCGCCCAAAACGCGCGCACTTCGGGAGGAGGAAACATTTCCCTCGTGCCCACTCAAGCGATCAGCGTGGGGCCGGTCGAAACCTGGAAAGCCGAGCGCGTTTCAATCTGGCACGCCGGCAAGCATGACAATCCCTTCGGACAGCGCTTGACCACGTTGATGATCGCCAAGCGCGTGGTCGATAGCGCGGTGCCCATGTCTCTGCTGGCGGATCACCCGAACGTGCGCTTCCATTTTTACCGGGGCGGCATTGGTGCGTGTGAAGTCGAAATGCATTGAACCGGGGCCGATCGGGCCTGGCTGCTCTCTTCCTCATGGAATCCTGGTGGTACGATACCCACGCGCATCTGGATTTTCCGGATTTCTCGGGGGATTTGGAGGCTGTTTTGCAACGCGCGCGGGCTGCCGGGGTGAGCCGGATCGTGACCATCGGCACCGACTTGGCCAGCAGTGAACGAGCGATTGGACTGACCGGCCGTTACGCGGGATTGTTCGCGGCGGCCGGGTGGCATCCGGGACATGTCGAGGAGGCTCCTGATGATATCCGGGAAACGTTGCGCACGCTCGCCAAGCAGCCCGGCGTGTGCGCTTTGGGTGAGACCGGGATGGACTTTTATCGCCTGCCCTCGGGCCGGGGGGGGACGGTCGAGGACGACGCGCTTTACAAGGCCAGACAGGCCCGGCTCTTCGAACAGCATCTCGAGGTCGCGGCGGAAACCGGATTGAATTGTGTCATCCACACCCGCGACTCGATGGAGGCGACGCTTGAGATCTTTCGAGCCTATGCTTCGCGTGTGCGTGCCGTGTTCCACTGCTTCGTCGGCTCGGTGGAAGAACTGAAGGCGATCATGGACCTCGGATCGCTGGTCAGTTTCACGGGCATTGTGACGTTCAAGAACGCCGCCACGGTGGCGGAGGCGGTCAAGGCGGCGCCGCGGGAGCGTTTCATGGTGGAAACGGACGCACCTTTCCTTTCACCTGTGCCGTATCGCGGAAAACGGTGCGAACCTGCCTACGCCGCGCTCACGGGCCAGCGCATCGCGGAACTTCGAGGCGAAGCAGCGGAGGACGTTGCACGACGAACCTGTCTGGCAGCTCACGAATTCTTTCGGGGATTCCATTGAGCGTCGGCACTGAGTGTTGTGTGCCCTGAACGTTCATCAGGCCATCATGGAGCCCATGTGCTGGCGGCGTTTCTCGGGATGTTCTTCGCGCTGGGGTTGACCGCACAGACGCTGGTTTTGAACGAGGTCGTCTCCTCGAACAGTTCGGGGCTGGAGGACGAGGACGGCGATCGTCCGGACTGGGTCGAGATTCACAATCCGACATCGGAGTCCATTGAGCTGAAGGGATACGGATTGAGCGACAAACCGGAGGCGGTTTTCCGGTGGAAATTCCCATCCGTTTTGTTGGGACCGGGAAGATTCCTGGTGGTCTTTGCGTCGGGAAAGGATCGTTTGTCCGGGCGAATGCTGCACACAAACTTTCGTCTCGGCGCTGACGGCGAAGCCCTGCTGCTCACACACCGGGACGGGAGCATCCTCGATCGCATTGAGCTTTCCGCGCTTCAGGCGAACCGGTCCTACGGTCGGCATCCGCAGAGTGGGCGTTGGGTCTTCTTCGATCCGCCCACCCCAGGCGCGAGCAACACGAGTCGATTTGCAGAGTCGCTGCTCGATCCGCCCTCGGCGTCGCACCGGACCGGCCGCTATGACCGGCCCTTCGATCTACAGCTCTTCGCGGCGGAACCGGGCTCCGTCATCCGTTACACCCTGGATGGATCGGATCCGAGTGAAGACTCTTTGGATTACCGGGGGGCTATTGGCGTGCGCGACCGGACAGGGGACCCGGATGTGCTGGCGCGGATCTCGGGCACCTCCACCAACAATCAGCACACCGACGGTTGGAAGCCGCCGCGTGGACTGGTGCGGAAGGCCACCGTGATCCGCGCCCGGGTATTTCGCGAGGGCGCTTTGCCCAGTCCGGACTGGTATGGAACCTTTGTGGTCGGGGCGTTGCCTTCGACTCGCTTGCCGATCGCGAGCCTTCAAATCCCGGCCGCGGATTTGTATGACTTTGATCGGGGGATTTATGTTTTGGGCAGGGTTTTCTCGGACTGGCGCCGGTCGCATCCGGTCGAACCGCTGACGGGCCACACGCCGGCGAACTACACGCAACGCGGGTTGGCGTGGCAGCGCGCCGCCCTGCTGGAATGGTTCGAGCCGGGAGGCCGGCCTGCGTTCGAGGCCCGCGTCGAGATCGATATTCAAGGCCAGTCCTCGAGGTCATTCAGGCAAAAGTCCTTGGGAGTCAAAGCGAGGTCAGGAACGATGGATTACGCGTTCGTGCCGGGGCTCGTTCGGCGGGGATCCGGACATCCGCTTGCTTCTTTTCGAAGCTTTCGATTGCGGAACTCCGGAAACGATTGGGCTTACTCGATGTTTCGCGACGCCCTTTGCCATCGCATGATGGAGGGGTTGCCGATCGACGGACAGGGATATCGTCCGGCCGTGGTCTTCCTCAACGGCGAGTATTGGGGCATCCATAATTGGCGGGAGCAGCACGATGCGGACTCGCTGGCTTTGCACTACGGGCTGGATCCTCGCCGGATCGTGATTTGTCATGGGGCGGGCGGGCTCGAAGAGGGGCCGGCCGGTGCGGAATCTGCGTATCGCGCGCTGTTGGACTTTGCGAGGACGGCGGATCTTTCGCGGGAGGACCGGTTGCAGCGCCTGCGGGGGATGATGGACGTTGAAAATTTCCTGCTCTATCAGGCCGGCTCCATCTATCTGGGGAACGCGGACTGGCCGCACAACAACGTTCGCGTTTGGCGCGACAGTGCCGTCAGTTGGCCTGTCGTGGCGGAGGCTGGGGAGAAGGCCCTTGGGAACGAGCGCCTTGGTTCAGGGCGGCAATCAGGGGGGATGGACGTTGGAGATGGTTGTTGTTCGATTGCGATTTGGCGTTCGCGCATCCGTGGAGCGGAGGCGCCACTGACGAGACCCTTGCGGCGGCGCTTTCACCTTCGGGAAGGTCTGGTTTGGGATTTGACGCGGGCTGGTCCACGACGTTGTTCAGGGGCTTGCTCAAGAACAAGGATTTCGAGCGGGTGTTCATCAACACTTCGGCCGATCTCCTGAACTCGTGGTTCAAAGAGAACCGGGCGGCGGCGATGGTTGATGAGATGGCGGCGGTGCTGGCACCGAACATGCGCGAGCACTTGGACCGCTGGCAGACGGCGGGCTCCACCAACGAATGGTTCAATCAGGTTCGGGGACTGCGCCAGTTCGCGACTCAGCGGCCGGTGATCTTGCGCCAACACTTTGTCAGGCAATTCAAATTGGGCGGCTACCAGACCTTGACGGTCGAGATTTCGGATCCGGCGGCGGGCAGAGTGAGGGTCAACCGGTTGATCATCGACCCGAGTTTGCCCGGGGTGGTGGGGGCTCCTTACCCATGGCGTGGCTGGTATTTCAAAGGCGTTCCCGTCGAGTTGGAAGCCCTTCCGGCCCCAGGCTGGATGTTGGTTCGATGGGAAAAAATGGGGATTTCTGGCGCCGCCCAGTCGGAGGCCTCGAAGTTCCAATGGGATCCGCAGGAGAATGCCACGTTCAAAGCGGTGTTCGGGCCGAAACCGCCGAGCATCCGGAACTGGGTGCGTTCCGGATCAGGCCGATTGAGATTGGAATTGGCGGGGGTGCCTGAACGAACAGTCCGAGTGGAAGCGAGTGTCGATTTGCGGCATTGGGAGCCTTTGGGAGAGACGCGGTTCGATGTGATGGGAGAGGCGCATTGGGAGGTGTCGATCGATGCGGCGACCTCCCGTTTCATGCGCTTGGTGATGCCTTGACGGAATGTTCTGAAACGGTTTGGAGAAGGTCGAATTTCAAGGTGGGCATGGTTGTTCAGCGCATCGTGGATTCAGCGTTGGAGCGGCGCGGGCGGCCACGAAAGCCGCTCCTTTCGTCGTCTTGCTATTTCAGGCCGCGCCGGGGTGCGGGATGGTGAGCAACTTCACCATCAAGTTAGTCGGGAGGTTCAACCTGTTGCAACCGACATCAAGCAACTCAAACTCATCCCGCCAAGGATCCCAACCGGATTCCGTCGTGGAGACGCAGAGGACGGAAATCCGACTGATGCTTTGTGAATCGCGCGAGCGGCTTGGAGTGCGGCAGCCCTCTGCCGCTTTGGAGCGCGGGGTGAATAGGATCGCGTCTGAAAGCGCCAGAGGGCTGGCGCACTCCAAAACCTGGCGGAGCCACCACCACCTTCTCCTTTCCTGAACGGTCTGTGTGAATCTACGTTCATCTGTGGACCCACCTCCCCTCTTCTCCGCTCCTCCGCGCGCGGTTTTCTCTAGCCCGCACGGCGACCACTCCATCATGATCCTCGGTCAGTCCAAACGTGTGCGAAAGAAGCGGGCCGGCATGAGCGCGGATGGACCCCCAACGAGCATGAGCAAGAAGACTCCGCGCATCGCCGAACGTATTGAGCGATTTCGAGCCCACCCCAGCGGTTACGATCCGCACTATTTGGGCTATTTCGATTGCTTCAACGCCGGCTTGTATTACGAAGCGCACGATGTGCTCGAGGAACTCTGGCTCCCGTGCCGCGGACAGGCTGATGACTTCTTCTACAAAGGACTTATCCAACTGGCAGGGGCCTTCGTGCATTTTCAGAAGGGTCGGCTCGGTCCGGGCGTGGCACTTTTGAAACTGGCTGTCGGCAATTTCGTCCGGTATCCGAGTCCGCACCACGGGTTCGACCATCACTCGATCGAGAGACAGATTCAGGCGTGGATCTTGCAAGCAAGCGCCGGAGCATCGGCGTCGAATCCTCTCGCCACTGGTCCAGCCCCGCGGCTGTCTCTCGCCTTGTGGAAATGAGACGGTGACGCCTGGGATGCGAGGTGCTCCGAGTCAATGCGGACTCAGGAGGAATCCGGCGTCGGCCCAATTGGCCAGGTCTTGATGATGGCCGTCTCCCGCGTCCATAGCCACGAGGGTGATCGTCTTCGAGTGCTCGGGGATGTCCACTTGAAACCGCCATGCGAGCGATTGCATGCGCATTACTGGACTGGCGGCCCGTTCCACGTGATCGATGAAAACCTTGAAGATGACACTCGGGTAACGGGCCAGGTTCGAGCCATGGCTTTGCTGAACAAGGTTCTCGTCCACACCGGCCACCGCGACGAACTGCTTGTAACCGGGCTTGAGTTCGAACGTCATGGCGCAGGGGGCGTGAACCCCCAAGCCTTGCTCGTAGGTGCGCCGGTTGAGTTTGAGAGGAAGTCCGATGTTGGATTTGTTTTTTTGGGGCGCTTGGAAATGGCCCGAGTAACGGACGGTGCCGCCGTAAGTGTGGCCGAAACCGACGTTGCGGACCGGGGTCAGGTCCGTGAGCGGGGCTTCGGGGCGTGGGGGCGTGGGCGGGAGTTTGTAGAAAACGCCTTGCGATTCGCGGGCGACGAGGAGGTCTTTCCGAAAGGCCGCGGCGCGAAAAGAAGCCGTGTTCGTGATGAGGATGGGCTGCCGATAGAGCAGGGAACCGGGGTTGGGTTCAGTGCCATCGAGGGTGTAACGAATCTCGGCCCCTGCCTGGAATGGGGTCGTCAAGGTGACCACAACCTCCTTTTCAAAGAGATGGGGACGCGCATGCGTTCCCCATGGAGTGACACGAACGGGATCGAGAGGTGTTGCTGGGTTCCATCTCCCGAGCCGGGTGAGCTCCGCCTGGAGGTCAATGGTGGAGGCGAGGTGCTTTTCGAAATGCTCAACCACCTGCTCGGTGTTGAGGTCCGGCGTGAACTGGCGCGCAGGATTGTATCCGGGATGCGCGTCGGTCATGTCGCGGGCGAGGATGCATTGAAGTCCGGCAGATTTCATGGCTCGCAGCCCCATCGGTTTGCCGAGCAGACACACCTGCGTGTGGAAGCCCACGTAGATCAGGTGGGTTAATCCTCTTTGCTGGCAAAGGGCGTAAACCTCCGCCTGCGTGTCGGGCATCCAGTCCGTGTCGGCGATGCTCAGTCCCGGATGCATGCCGTCCCAGCCGTAATTGCCGCCGCAACGTTCGGTGCCGCAGGCGCACCCGCCGGCGTCGGGCGCGGGCGGGCAGGAAATCTCCACCACTTTGGGCACGCGGACGCGCGGCAATGCGAACACGGCCTCCCGCTGCGGGTATCCGGCGTAGTTTTCCACCACGTCGCTGGGACACAACATCACCGTCATGCCGAGTGCCCGCGCTTCCTGAAGGGCGTGGTTGATGCGAGGGACGAAGGCGTCCACTCTCATGGTGGCGGTTTTGCACCAGTGGAAATTCCAGACATCGACGGCGATGACGCCGACTCGTTGCGGATCGATTCGTTCGGTGCGGTGGAGGAGGGCGCCGGATACGGGGTCGCGAGATTGCAGTTCGAATGGGATTTCGGCGGCTTGCAAGGAGCCTAGCGCGGCGAGGGCGAGTCCGAGCGCAAGCCGGGCGAAACCCAGCGAAGGACGTTGTGGTTCGAACGGGAGCAGCGAGGGACCGCTTGCGTTCAGGAACGTTTGGGACATGGGGTTGGCAGGAGGGCGAACGCCGGGCTTCATGCGGGAGTCAGGAGGAAGGGGCATGGGGGGATTTTCCTGGAAGTTGGGCGCGGTTGAAGCCTTTTTTTGAGAGCCTTGGCAGGGACGGTGGATGGAACTAGAATGAGATGGCATGCATGAACAGGGCCAAGCGGATGACGGGAAATCGCAGGATCGCTGCCTTGTGAGGGTGGTTGCCGATGTGCTGGAAGAGGAGCCTGCATTGGAAGCGGTGAGCGTGGATCGCAGGCACGAGGCGGTTTCCATCGCAACCCTGGGCCAGGTCGATGACGAGGCCCTCAAGAGGAAGATCCAGGAGAAATTGAGCGAACTGGGGGAGCACTCGGAGGCGTGCGGGTTGTTGGATTCGAGCCGGGGTTGCGAGGACTGCGCGGTCCGGCCCACGCCCGCGATTTTGAATCGGATCGAAGTGCGGCATGATGGGTGCTCGACCACGGTGTCGCGGAAAACATGCCCGACGGCGCCGCGTTTTTGGAAATGGCACCGGCTGCCGTGGCCCCGTTTCAAGCAGCGCCTTTTCGAGCCCTTTCGGGACGTGGAAGAGGAGGGGATGGAGGAGGAGGAGTGGAGGAAACAACTTTGGGCGGCGGCGGTTTGTGGGGGGGCGGGTTTGTTGGGAGCCTTGGGAACGGGCAGCTCCGTTGGAGTCCTGGCTTATGGTGTGGCTTATGTGGCCGGTGGATGGTCTGCAGTGGGTGAGGCTTTGGAGCGCTGGCGGGAACGGTCGATTGATGTCCATTTCTTGATGCTGGCGGTGGCCTTGGGCAGCGCCGCCATTGGGGCGTGGGGGGAGGGAGCGACGTTGCTCTTTTTGTTCAGCCTTTCGGGGGCTTTGGAGCATTATGCGATGGGCCGGACCCGGAGGGAGATTCGATCTTTGTTTCGAGCGGCGCCGAAAAGGGCTGTCGTGGTGGATTCGAGCGGTTCGGAAAGCGAGCATCTTGTCTCCGGCCTTCGTCCTGGCATGACCGTGCGGGTGAGGGCGGGGGGACTTTTTCCGGCGGACGGGAGAGTGGTGGCGGGAGTCACTTCGGTTGACGAGTCGACGCTGACGGGAGAATCCGTGCCGGTGAGCAAGAATCGGGGCGACCTTGTTTTTGCGGGGACCTTGAATCTGATGGGGATGGTCGATGTGGCGTTGGAACGGGGTCCGAGTGAAAGCGCTCTTGAGCGAATCATTCGATTGATTCAGGAGGCCCAAAAACGAAAAGCGCCGACCCAGCGGTTCGCAGAGGCCTTCAGCGGCGTTTACACGTGGGTGGCCTTGGGATTGGCGGGCGGCATGTTCTTCGTGTGGTGGCTGGGGATGGGAAAACCCGCCTTTGCGGGGGGGGAACAGAGCGCTTTTTACCGGACCATGGCCTTGTTGGTGGTGGCGTCCCCGTGCGCGCTGGTTCTCTCCATTCCCTCCGCCGTGCTGGCCGCGATTGCGGGTGCGGCTCGACGGGGCATTCTCTTCAGGGGGGGGGCGGCCGTGGAGAAACTTGCGGAAATTCAACTCGTGGCGCTGGACAAGACAGGCACCTTGACGACCGGAGAGTTGTCGGTGGAGAAGGTGGAGTTGATGGAGGGAGATGTGACCTCGGAACGCATTCTGAGGACGGCCTTTGACGTGGACACGACGTCGAGCCATCCGCTGGCGAGGGCGATCGTCAGACATGGCAGGCGTCAAGGCTGGGAACCCGTCGCGTTTGAAGAGTCCGAATCTGTGCCGGGCTGCGGGATGCGTGCCCGGCGGGGGAGCGAGTGGTATTGGACGGGGTCGAAATCCTGGGTGCTGCGGGAAACGAAGCGGGCGGGGGAGCGGTGGGCGGCGCCGAGTCCGTGGGGCCGGACGGAGGTGTGGGTGGCGGGGCCCGGCTTCCTGGGGCGGTTGGAACTTCGGGACGAAGTGCGCGGTTCATCGAAGGGAGTGGTGGAGTCCTTGCGAAACCGAGGATTGCGCACCGTGGTTTTGACGGGAGATCGGGCGGAGGCGGCGGAGATGTTGCGCAGCCAAGTGGCGGTGGATGAAGTGCGGGCGGCGCTTTCGCCTGAGCAGAAGGTCGAGTCCATTCGCCAGTGGCGGGAGAAGGGCATCAAGGTTGCGATGGTGGGAGATGGAGTCAACGATGCTCCGAGTCTGGCCTCCGCGCACGTGGGTGTGGCGATGGGGGCGCGAGGCTCGGACGCGGCTTTGGAGCAGGCGGACCTTGTGTTGATGCACGATCGGTTGGAGGCCTTTGTCGAAGCGCATGCATTGAGTAAACGGGCGCGGCGGATTATCCGGCAGAATGTGGTGGTTTCAATGGGAACCGTCTTGGTGCTGGCAGGATTCGCGGTGGCGGGCTCGATTCCGCTGACTTTGGGAGTGGTGGGTCACGAAGGCAGCACGGTGTTGGTGGTTTTGAACAGTCTGCGGCTCTTGTTTCATCGGGACTGAGGCGACGAGAAAGCTCCCAAGGTCTGAACACTCCTTAATCCTCACGACCAACTGGATGGTGAAGTTACTCACCATTCCGCACCCCGACCCGGCGGAGATTTATCGCTAAAAACGGCAATTGAATGGCTTCTCACGGAGCCACAAAGGCACGGAGATGGGGAAGCCCGCTTGAACCGGTAACCGCGTGAGTGAGACGGGCTTCGGACACCCTTTCTCCGTGCCTCCGTCAGAGCCATCCGACCTCCCGGTGTGACCCGGCAGAGTGTCATTCATGGGCAGGCCGTTCGCGCAACACGGTCATCACACCGTTTTTCCTCTCGCCCCGCGAGGCACGAGTGGGGAGAGAGGGGAATTCTCAGCCAACCCTTCTCCTCGGTCCTCTCCCCGCTCATGCTTCGCAGGGAGAGGAAGAAGTTCTTTGGGGACCGAGATCTCGAATCCTATCCCGAGATCACGATGGTGCCCATCGCGCCGCGTTACGGGTTGGGTGCGAGGATCTTGCTTTTCCTCACGCAAAGGCCGCGAAGGACGCAAAGAGAACGTCGAGGGGACAATCCTTTGGGGACAGCGATCTCGAGGAAGATCCCAATCTTGCCCCAACTCCCTCTTCGCTGTCTTCATGAACTTCGATGATTCCGTCGATGGTTTGAAGCCGGCATGAAGCCGTGACCTTCGGAGCGCGCCGTTCACGGCGCCTCATCGTGGACAGCTTGACGACGTGGTTGGGCCGAGGAGACTGGAGCAGGGGGGAAGTTCGCTAGTGACAGGGGGCAGAGTTCTCAGATCTCAGGTTCGATTCTTCGTGGCGGGCGTGCTGTACGACTCGTCACTGAGCTGCGAAGTTCGGGGTCGAGCGGGAACACCAACGGCGTTCTGTCCTTCAGCCCGGAGTTGGCCCGCGCATGCGGGGCTACCCCGGGGAACAAGGCCCCCACCAGTGCCAACCCCAACGGGGTTTCGCTAAGCTTGGAAAGTTGCCTCGGGGCCTCCGATTCGCATGCTGCAACCCCGTTGGGGTTGGATTTCACACACGCAGGTGGCCCGGGGTAGGTCCGCGGGGACGCGGCCCAACCCCGGGCTGAAGGACGGAATCCCGTTGGGATTCGAGACAACCCAGCCGACCGCGATGCATGCTCCTGCGAAGGCTTGCATCGAGCGCGGAGATTCGGCGCTCGGCGGTTTTCGGAGACGTTATTTAGGGACAGAGATCTTGGGTTATCTGACGAGTGGCGCTGTCGTCCGGTTGCGAGGCTGGGAGTTTGTCAGGGTGAGCCTGAGGGAGCTCGTTCAAGGAGCGCGCGTCTTTGGCGTCTTCCTTCGACCGGCCGCAGCCCGTTGAAAAACCTGGATTCCTCCGACCTGTCCGCGTGCTGGGGCTGGTTTCCGACACAGCCGCGCTCCCCAAAATGAGACTTCCCCGAACTTTTTCATGCGGGTTGCGCCGATGAAGCTCAGCACGTGGCACTGCGTGATTATCAAGGGTGGCGATTTGAGGTTCATGGGCAGAATGATTGCTTGAAACGGCGTCGCGGTTGCTCTCGGCAAGGCGGTCGTGTATCTTCCGGTTCCCGATCATTGCGGGGAAGCAACATTGAATTGACGATGAGTTCTGAAATGACACAGCTGGATGAGGGCGCGAATTCCGATGCGGCGGAGAATGAGCCCGGAAACCTTTCCACCACCGCAGCGGGCACGGCACCGTCCGCGGATCCTGCCGCGGCTGCCCGTGAGGAGATTGAGGCGCTCAAAGCCAAGGCCCAGGAAAACTGGGACCGTTACTTGCGGCAGGTAGCCGAGCTCGACAATTACAAGAAACGCGCCGCCCGGGAGCGACTGGACGCCCTTCGCTATGCGAATGAGGCGTTACTGGAGAAGCTGATCCCGGTGCTGGACAACTTTGAGATGGCCGTGTCGGCCGCGAATCAAGCGCCATCGGACTCCGTGGACTCGCTCCGGTCCGGCATCAGCATGATTCTAAGTCAACTCAAGGGCGTCATGACGGAAAGCGGACTGGAGGAGGTTCCGGCCGTGGTGGGGGGGGCGTTTGATCCGAACCTGCATGAGGCGGTTTCGCAGCAGGATTCCGACGAGGTGGACGAAGGCCGTATACTCGCGGCGATCCGGCGAGGTTACAAGCTCAAGGATCGTTTGTTGAGACCGGCGACGGTGGTGGTGGCGCGCAAACCGGCCTCCTGATCCCATGGCCAAACGAGATTATTACGAGATCCTCGGAGTCGAGAAGGGCGCCAACGAAGAGGAGATCAAAAAGGCTTATCGAAAGCAGGCCCTCAAATTCCATCCCGACAAGAATCCCGGGAACAAGGAGGCCGAGGAGAAGTTCAAGGAACTGGGCGAGGCCTATGAAGTGTTAAGCGACGCTCAGAAGCGGGCCGCCTATGACCGGCACGGGCACGCGGCGTTTGACGCCAGGACGCGAGCCGGGGCTGGGGCGGGGCGTGCCGGCGGCGGCTTTCACGATCCTTTTGAGGTGTTTCGCGAGGTGTTCGGGTCGGGAGGCGGCAGTATTTTCGATAGTTTCTTTGGTGATCGGCAGGAGGCCGGCGGTTCACATCGGGGCTCGGATTTGCGCTACGATCTCGAGATTTCCTTCGAGGAGGCCATCCTGGGCTGCGAGAAAGAGATTTCGGTGACCAAACCGGATGCGTGTGACGAATGCCAGGGTTCGGGCGCGGAGTCCGGGTCAGGACTCAAGACATGTACTCATTGCGGCGGGCGGGGACAGGTCATCAGTTCGCGAGGCATTTTCAGCATTGCGCAGACGTGTCCGCGCTGCGAAGGGGCGGGGCGGCGCGCCGAAAAACTCTGCCGGAAGTGCAACGGGGCGGGTCGGCGCGAGCGGACCACCAAGATCAAACTGAAGATTCCGGCTGGAGTGGATACGGGCGCGCGGCTGCGGTCCTCCGGCAATGGGGAAGGGGGCACCCAGGGCGGTCCTTCGGGCGATCTCTATGTTGTCTTGCATGTTCGGCCCCATGAAATCTTCCAGCGGGACGGGGACGATTTGATTTGCGAGGTCCCGATCAGCTTCGTGCAAGCCGCGCTGGGGGCGGAAGTCGAGGTGCCCACGATGTCGGGCCACGCGATGATCAAGATTCCAGCCGGCACGCAGGTGGGCACGGTGTTCCGGCTGAAAGGACGCGGGGCGCGCAACGTTCAGGGCTACGGGGTCGGTGATCTGCACATCAAGATATCCGTGGAAGTGCCGAGTACCCTGAACGCCACGCAAAGGCAGAAACTGAAAGAGTTCGCCGACAGCTGCGATTCCAGCGTCAATCCCTTGAGCCGCTCATTCTTCGAGAAGGCAAAGCGGTTTTTTCGGGGCGACACCCCTTAGCGGATCCCATTCCTCATGAGACGTTTTTACCTGCCGCCCTCGCAATGTACGGGCCCGGTGTGGAATTTGTCGGAATCCGATGCCCGGCATGCCGTGCAGGTGCTGCGGACAACGGCCGGCGAGCCGGTGGTGATTCTGGATGGCGCCGGCGGGGAGTGGCGGTGTGAAGTGATCGAGTGCGGACGCAAGCATGTTCGACTGAAGCCGGGCGCTCAGACCCGGCACAAGCCTCTGCCGGCCAGGGTCACGCTGGTGCAGGCGATCACGAAGGGGAAATCGATGGATTGGATCGTCCAGAAGGCGACCGAGCTGGGCGTGTCAAGAATCGTGCCGGTGCTGTCCGACCGCTCGGTTCCGTCGCTGGATGATGAGGCCGCAGAGGACAAGGTTGAGAAGTGGATGCAAATCGCCATCGAGTCCATCAAGCAATGCGGTTCGCCCTGGCTGCCCACGATTGAGCCGCCCCGGAGCGTGCAAGCGATCTTGCAGCACCGTGAACGTTTCGAGTGTGCGCTCGTGGCCTCGCTGGCGCCGGAAGCGCGGCATCCGCGGACGGTTTTCGACGCTTTTCGGCGTGAACGGGGACGAGGTCCGATTTCGGTGGCGGTTTGGGTGGGGCCGGAGGGGGATTTCACGCCGGCGGAGCTCGCGGACATTGGTTCGGCGGGATTCACGCCGATCACTCTGGGGCCGCTCGTATTGAGGAGTGAGACGGCGGCGGCCTATTGCCTGTCGATCATTTCCTACGAGACGGGAGGCAGCCCGGGAGCCGGTTAAGGAATTCGTGACCGAGTCCTCACGGAGGCTACAGTGTCGGTTCGGCCGGCTTGACGAGGATGCTTAATTCGACGCGGAACTGCACGAGGCCCTCCTCGTCGGGGCTGGGGATTCCGTAGGCGGCAGGTTCGATTTCGAGGTGGCGGAGCCTCAACAACGGATGGTCATTTTCGAAGGCGGCGAGAAAATGGCCGAATTGGGCATAATCGGCTCGGCCGGTGACGGAGAGGGTGGCGGATTCGTAGGGAACTTTGGGAAGGACGGAGGAAGGTTCCATCCGCGGGGGATCGATTTGACTGAATTCGATCCCGTGGGAATCGCGGTATTTTTCCACTTCACGGACCATCCAGAAATAGACGTCGCCGGTGGCCATGTGGGATTCGTTGGTGTAATTGTCCGTGGTGATCTGTTCCAGGAGCATTCGGTTGGTTTCCATGCTCATCGCCATGGTGCGGATGGATTCGCGCTTGGCGAGTACGTCGGAGAACGTGGACTCCAGTTGGCGGATGGTGGCTTGCTGAGGCTTGATGGCTCCGTAGTAAATGGCGGCTACAACAATGCCGGTCGCCAATAGGATCAGCCGAAGCTGTTGCAGACGGGACTGTGGTTTATTAATCATCCCGGACCACTTTCTCCTGGAACGAGCATTCGATGGTGAACGGGATGAAAACGCGGTCCGGATCAAAAGGATCGACGCGGGGCGGCAAGCGATCCTTCAGCCGGATGCCGCCCGCCCGTTTGAGCTTTTCTCTGAAGTAGGCATTGGTGGCGATGGTTTGCACAAACGTCTCCGCGGCGGGCGGGGTGGTATAATCCTTGGCGGAAATCGTCAACGTGGTGGTGAGCGTGGCGATCGCCGCGATGCCGGGGACGACGTTTCCCAGCTTGTTGGTGCGAGTGAGCACTCCCGGGATCAGATGGGTGTATTCATCCATCTTGATCTTGGTGACGTGGATATCGTCCACCATGCAAAAGCGCAACGCGTCGAGGGGGTCTGCCCAGAGGAATCGTTCGGTCATTTGGCGATGCAGTTGGCCGACCATGCGGTTTTGGCTCGTGAACGCGTTGTAAAGCGTCCGGGATTCGACCTCCTTTTTTGGAGCGCTTCGAGTTGGGCGCGGGCGCCGCTCAATTGGACGCGCAAGGCACCCTGCTTCACGAGCAGAACTCCGGCCCAGGCGGCCGTGGCGACGACGATCATGGTGGCCGCTTTGGAGAGCCAACGGATGGGATCGCGCCGTTTTTGAGCCTTGAGTTGCCTTGCTTCGGCGAGGAAATCGAGTTCAAAACCCCCTTCTTCAAAACCCTGCAAACCGATCCCCACGGCCATCGTGAGTTGGGGGAAATCGACTTTGAGTTCCGAGGCCTTCGCCCCGGTCAGGGCATGCTGCAGCGATTGGGTGGCATTCCACACTTCGCAAGGAACGCCGAGCCCAGCTTCGAGCATGCCGACGAGGAACCTGGATTTGGAGGTGCCACCCGCGAAGTAGATTTTCGAAACGGCGGAACCGTGGGTTTCTTCGAAGAAATCGAGGGCGCTTCGGAGCTCCTTGGCGAGCGATTCGATCACGCTGTGGAGCTTCTTCTCCACTTTTTCGGGCATGGTTAACTTGACCGCCTCCGCCGCGGCATATTCCACGTTCATGGCTTCCGCCAGGTTGGCGGTGATCGTGTCGCCACCACTGTGAGCCACCCGGGTCAAGACGGGGACGCCGCCGATCAAGATGCTCAACGAAGTGTGCTTGAATCCGATATCCACCACCGCGGCGGTCTATCCAGGAAGCACGCCCGAGAGGGTGGTGGCGGCGGCATTCACCAGAGCCCCTTGGGTGCAGGTGATGACACGGGCCTTGAGACGGAGCGCTTTCAGCGTGGACTTGAGAATCGCGATATGCTGCGCGGGAGCCCCCATGGCGAAGACGATTTCCCGATTCGATCCGCGGGATGTTTTGGCCAGGGTGATGGTGGCGGTATCTCCCGCCGCCTCGAAGCTCTGCCCGGATTCCGCGGGGGAGGGGACGGGTCTGTCCGCAACCGGCGGACTGACGGGGCAGCAATCGAAATCATAATCGGCGAGCTCCATTTGGAAGAACGCCTTGGGGTTGCGGCGAAGCAGGATTCGCTGTTCGCTGAGGGGCGCCTTGGGAATGCCCACGTTCCGCAGCACACACTCTCCCATGTTGAGGGCGACAGCGACCTCCTTAAGCTGGGCGGAGAGCCGCGAAAGGATCGAGCGAAAATGAGCGGTCAACACCTCCTGGGTGAAGCCTTTTTCGGGGATCGGCGATAGTTCTGAGGCGTAATCGAGCAGCGCGATGGAGGACTCTGTTTTTTTTCAAAGAGTACGGCAACGGTGTTGCGCTCCCCCAGGGTGATCGCCATCAATTGCTTGGGAAATTCACGTCCGCCAAACATCAGGCCCCCTGGTCTAACCTGTTCCAAAACGGAACTCAAGGAACACCGCAACCCTGAGTGAACCTGAACGGAGCCTCAGAACGCCATGCCCGGGGTGGAACGAGGATCAGTTCTGGGGCGGTGGACGAGGCGGATGGCGGTGATGGGAAAGGTCGTTTCCGCCAGCCGAAGCGGCGCTGAACCGCGGATGAATCCAAGATTTCACCAACCGCGGCCTTGCCCAATCGACGGAACGTGGCTTATGCGTAGGGCAGGATGTTGAGGCGACGCGCATGAACCTGGCTGAATTACTCGTGCAACGCGGGATGGTGTCCCCTGAGAAAATGGCGGATGCCACGGCGCTCCACACCGCGGAGGGGCTGCGCCTCGACCTTGCTTTGCTCCAGCTGGGCCATGTCACCGAGCTTCAGTTGCTCGAATTGCTGGCGGAACAGTTCCATTTGCCCCTGGTGGAACTTGAAGGCGTGGTGATCGACCCCGAAGTGATCCGCGCGGTTTCCTCCAAAATCGTTTTTCGCAAACGCATTGTGCCCGTTTCGCGCGTGAACAGCACCCTCCGCGTGGTGACGTCCGACGCTCTCGACCTCTCGGCGCTGGATGACGTGAGGTTGATGACGGGCCTGACCATCGAACCCGCCCTGGCGCCGCGGGAAGCGATCGAAAAAGCCATCAAAGCCCATTATGGCCTTGGGGGCGATACCCTCGACGAATTGGTGGGCGAGGATCGCGGCCCGGCCCCCGGCGCCGAGGCGACGGACGATTTGCTCGACATGGCGCAGGAAGCCAGTGTCATCCGGCTCGTCAACGAGATCATCGTGGAAGCGGTCAACGAGCGGGCCAGCGACATTCACATCGAACCTTACGAGACCGAGCTCTCCATCCGCTACCGCATCGACGGGGTGTTGCAGGAGGCGTCGGTGCCGCCCCAGATCCACCGGTTTCAAGCCGCGATCATCAGCCGTGTGAAGATCATGGCCAATATGAACATCGCGGAACGGCGGGTTCCCCAGGATGGACGCATCAAGTTTCAGGTCGGGGGTCGGCAGATCGACGTGCGCGTCAGCGTCATTCCCATGCTCTTTGGGGAAGGCGTGGTCATGCGGTTGTTGGACAAGGCCAACGTGCTTTTCACGCTGCAAGAGATCGGCATGGACGAGGAAACCCACTCGAGGTTCAAAGGACTGGTGGATCGTCCGCACGGCATCATCCTGGTCACGGGTCCGACGGGCAGTGGCAAGACGACGACATTGTATTCGGCGCTGAACGCGATCGTGGGTCCGGATTTGAAAGTGCTGACGGTGGAAGATCCGGTGGAATATCATCTCAAGGGCGTGAATCAGATTCCGGTGGACGCCCCGGTGGGCATGACGTTCGAGCGCGGGTTGCGCGCGATTCTGCGGCATGATCCGGATGTGGTCATGATTGGGGAAATTCGCGATTTGGAGACGGCGCGAGCTGCCACCCAGGCGTCTTTGACGGGCCATCTGGTGCTCTCGACCCTGCACACCAATGATGCCGCGTCGGCTCCGTTGCGGTTGATCGACATGGGGGTGGAGCCCTATTTGGTGGCGAGCACGCTGGCCGGCAGCATGGCCCAGCGGTTGGTGAGAAAGATTTGCGGCAAGTGCCGGGCGACGCTGGCGCCCGGCACGATTCAACTGCCGAAGGATTTCGGGTGGACCCCGGAGGACTCGCTTTATGCCGGGACGGGTTGCGTGGCCTGCCGCAACCAGGGCTATCGGGGGCGGTGCGGCCTGTACGAACTGCTGTTGATGGACGAAGAACTCGGTCGGATGATCATGGAGCGGGCTCCCTTGCCTGACTTGATCGTGGCGGGGCGGAAGACGGGTTTGAGATTATTGCGCGAGGATGGGTGGCTGAAGGTTCGTCGCGGCGTGACCACGGTGGAGGAGGTGCTGAAATGCACGGCCGTCTGATTACCCCAACCGTTCAGCGACCCAGGGCATGACCAAGTTTCGTTACATTGTTCGCGACGAATCCGGCAACAAGCTCGAGGGTTATTTGGAAGCGGAAACGGAGGGAGCGGCGGCCCGCGTCCTGGAGGAGCGCCGGCTTTTCCCGATGATGCTCAGGGCGGAGGGCGTCGGGAAATCGGGGGAGAAGCCCAAACGCAAAGTGCGGTCGCGCGACGTGGGCATCATGTACGGGCAGTTGGCGGACTTGATCGGATCGGGGGTGCCGATGCTGCGCGCCTTGGATTCACTGGCGAGGTCCACGGTATCCGTGTCCCTGCGAGAGATGATTCGGGAAATCCGGCAGGGGGTGTCGGAAGGGAAATCGCTGACCGACTCGATGCGTGAGTATCCGGAGGTTTTTCCGCCTTTGCACACGGCGATGGTGCAGGCCGGGGAGCGCGCGGCGTTTTTGGAGCAGGTTTTGCGGAGTTTGTCGGAGTTCCTGGAGCGGCTCGACGAGCTTCGCAGCAAGGTGATGGGGGCGATGATTTATCCCGTGCTGCTGACCTTGCTGGGGACCACGGTGATGCTGGGGGCGCTGGTCTTCTTTGTGCCCAAGTTTCAGCCTTTGCTGGAGAACGCCAAGAAGCCCCTGCCCACGGAGATTCTTTTTGCCGCGAGCAAAATGGTCAGGGGTTATGGTTATGTGCTGGTGATCTTGGGGGGGGCGGCGGGAGCTGTGGCCTGGACGCAGTTGAGGAGCGAGCGTTCGCGGAGGACGCTCGAGCGGTGGCGCTTGAAGGTGCCGGTGGTCGGGGACGCATTTCGCCTGCTGGCGATCACGAGGTTTTGCCGGATCCTGGGCACGATGCTGACGAACGGCGTTCCGTTGTTGCAGGCTTTGAGAATCAGCAAGGATGCGACCGGTTCTTCGGTGCTGGCCGAGCGCATCGAGGAAGCCACGGAATCGGTGCGGGACGGCAAGCGGCTTTCCGAGCCGCTGGGCACGGGCGGTTTTTTTCCGGAACAGATTCTGGCGATGATCGCGGTGGCGGAGGAATCGAACAAGCTGGACAAAGTCTTGGTGCAGATCGCGGACACGGTGGAGCGCCGAACCAACCGGCAAGTGGACCAGGCGGTGAGGCTGATCGAGCCGGTCATTTTGTGTTTGGTGGCGGCGGGCATTGGTTTCATGGCGCTGGGTTTGCTTTTGCCGATCTTCACGATGGCCAGTTCGCTCGGCTCGAAATAATCCGGAATTTTGTGAATACCTCGCCGCGGAAATGCGTCAGAGTTTTTCGGCGGGCCTCCATGGAAGCGGGGGGGCGAGGGCTGAAAATTTTTCGCGGCCATCGCAATTGAGTCTTGCGACTCGTTGAAAATTCAGGTTAATTATTGAGCTTGGACGGAGCTGATTTTGAATAGACTATGACCTTGCAGAACCAGAGTTGGATGAAGCGGCCGCGGAGCGGCGCGCGCGGGTTTACGCTGATCGAGATCCTTTTGGTGATCGTGATTATTTTGCTCCTGGCGGGCGCGCTGGTGGTCTTCGTGCTGCCGCAACAGGAGGGTGCGGAGAAGAACACGACCAAACTGATGTTGAGTCAGATTTCGAGCGCGCTCGACACCTATCGTTTGAATCTGGGGCATTACCCGACCGAGCAGGAGGGCGGCCTCGACGCTTTGACCAAGAAGCCGACGTTTGAAAACGAGCGGATGGGAGAAAAGTGGCAGGGTCCGTACCTCAAGCCCGGGACGGCATTGGACGATCCATGGGGACATAAGCTACGTTACGAAGTGGTGGATCGGACCGCGGACGCGGGGAAGACCACCTTGCCTTACAAGTTGTATTCGGTCGGCCCGGATGGACAACAGGACACGGAAGATGACGTGAAATTTCAGACTGGCGAAGGCGAGAAAGATGCCGCCGCGCCTGCCGCAAAATAAACCCGGGAATGAACCGCATGGTCCTACGCATGACGACCCCGCACCCATCGCGGATTCGAGGGGGCTTCAGCCTCGTGGAGCTCTTGTTGTCGGTGGTCCTGCTGATGTTGTTGTTGGGGGCGGTCGTTTTCAACTTTTCCACTTTTCAACAGGGTGCCCAGCTTGACGAGGGGGCCATGAGGGTGGAGGCGACGCTCCGGTTCGCCAAGGCGAAGGCCTCGAGTTCCGGCAAGAAAGTGCAGGTTCGTTTCCTCGAGGAGCCGGCCAGCACCCATGCCGCCACTCCTGCCGCCGTGAAGATGGAATTGATGTGGGAGCCGGATCCCCTCGGGGAGCCCGGCCGGTTCGAGAAGCTGCCGGAGAGCCAGGGATTCGTGGAATCGGCGGCGGAACTGGTCCAGATCAAGGCGGTCCGATCGATTTCATCCGGTGAGATGACGGAACGGGCCGGCGGACCCTCGGCAAGCCCCGCGAATGCGACGGAACTTGCCTCTGCTGCGAGTCCGGCGAGAAAGCAGGACGAAGCGCGAGGGGAGGAGAATCGGGTGGAAGAATCCGGGGCCATCCCCATGCCCACGATCGAATTTTTTCCCGACGGATCCAGTGATACGGCCCAGATTACGCTGGCTTCCCTGGATTTGGATGACCAACGGCGGACCGCCATCCGTTTGAATGGCGACACCGGCGAGTTGAGGCGTGTCTCGATGCCTGAGGGGCAAGATTTGGTAAGGTTCCTCTCGGGGGCTGCGGATTTCGACGACACCGGCTTGGGAGAACCATGAGCGGGCTGCTTGGCCATGCGAATCGGTTTTCCAACGGGCCTTCGAAGTAAGCAAAGCCCGGCGAATGAAGCTTGCGGACGGGTGCCGCGGGGTTGGGAGAGGGTGGGACGACAGGCCAGGAATCTTTGCCGGGGGGCGATCCTGCTCGAAGTTGTGTTGGCGTTGGGTCTCTTCGTTGGGGCAGCCGCGTTGCTCGGCGGGGCGCTGAGTGCGGCGTTGGATGGCGTGGAAAGGCAGCGGTTGGATACGCATGCGGCGAATCTTGCGGCGACCGCTCTTTCCGAAGTTCAACTTGGCCTGCGAGGGATTGGGAGCGGATCCGAATCGTCCGCCGTGCTGGAACCGCCCTTTCAACATTGGACCGTGGAAGTTCTCGCCACGCCCATGGAAACCGAACTGGGTGAAACCAGCGGATTGACCCTGGTTGAAGTGGTGGTGAGGCACCCTGATCCGCCGGTGACACATCGGCTGGCTCAAGTCATGAAATTATCCGAGATCCCCCGAGGGGAGACCGTTTTGGATTTACCTTGAAGCAGACCCATCCAAGAGCGGGCGCGGGCTTCACCTTGATCGAGGTGGTGCTGGCCATCGGTATTTCCGTGGGAATCCTCGTCGTCGCGCTCGTATTTTACCAGCAGTCCGCCCAGTTGCGGAATCAATTGTTAGGGGAAACCGAGCGACTGGCCGCCATCCGCCTGGCGATAGATCGCATCACTCAAGATTTGCGGACGGTGGTGGTCTCCGCCGAGCAGGGATTTGTCGGGACAGCCGAGACGGTGCAATTCGCCCGGAGCGCGGCTCTGGACTTGAAATCACTGGGCGAAGCTCGTTCAGGACGCTCTCATGTTCCTGCCAGCGATTTGCGACTGGTCTCCTACCGGCTTTTGTCCACGACCGAAGGAACCAACATGGTCGTGCAGGGCATGGAACGTTTCGAGGAACCCCTGTTGATCGGATCCCGTCAAGCACCGCGGGAGGTTTCGCTCTCTGAAAGCAACTCACCGGGGCAGACCGTGCGTTCGAGAGTGGCGGACACGAACGCGCTTTCGCTGAGCACGAACCAAGCCTGGGGAGAAGGTTTGAATGCTTCGATTCGCTATCTCAAGTTGAGATATTGGAATGGGGCGAGTTGGGTGGAGGAATGGAATAGGGCCACTGCGCCTGCCGGGGTGGAGGTCACTCTGTCCCCGGAGGCGAGAAGGAATGCCGCGGCGCCTGCAGAAATGGAGGAGTCGGATCAGGTGTTTCGGCGTGTGGTCTATTTGCCGGCGGGACGGGCGGGGGCCGCACCCGGGGGAGGTTTCCTGTGATGAGCGTCCGGGTGTCCAATCCTTCGACCCGGGGGAAATCGAACCATGGGTTCGTGCTGATGGTCGTCCTCATCATTGTCATGCTGGCTTCGATGGTGACCTTGAGCCTGGTGTTTCGGATCAAAGCCGAGAGAACGGCCGCGGCGGGAAGCATGGGGGGAGACCAGGCTTGGGCGGCCGCCATGAGCGGCGTGCAGGAGGCCATCAGGCTGGCCGCTGCGACCGGAGGCGACGAGGATCGTTGGATGAACAATCCCGCCGCTTTCCGTCATCGCTTGGTGTTCGATGACGCGTCGGAGCGGTGGTTTTTCACGGTCTATTCAGAGGGGGTCGAGGGCGACGAGGTGCTCCCGCGGTTTGGTTTATCGGACACCGCCTCCAAGCTTGATTTGAACCGGGCCGACGAGGCTGCGCTAATGGCCCTTCCGGGGATGACCCCATCCTTGGCGCAGGGGATTCTGGATTTTTCCGACGCTGATTCTTTTCCCAGGCCGGAGGGTGCCGAGCAGGAGTTTTACGACGCACTGCCCAGGCCATTCTTGATTCACAATCATCCGTTCACGACTCTCGACGAACTTCTCCTCGTCCGGGGGGTGACTCCGGGATGGCTTTACGGAGAAGACATGAACGGGAACGGGCGACTGGAGCCCCATGAGGACGACGGACCGGAGCAGTGGCCTTTCGATAACAAGGACGGGCGATTGGACGCGGGGTTCCGGCACGTCTTGACCCTTTCGAGTTACGAGCCGGATCGCGATGATCAAGGCCGATTGCGAATCAATGTGAATCAGCCGGCGCCGGTTTTGACGGGACCCGAATGGCCGCGGGCCTTGACGAACTTCGTTGCGGCTCTGAGGCGCGGCCAGGTGAAGCTGAGGCATCCGGCTGATCTGTTGGAAGCGCGCATGACGTTGGCCGACGAATCCGGCGCCGGAGTTGAAATGGACTCGGGGGTTGGAATGGCGGAGTTGCCGTTGGTGCTCGACCGGCTTTCCACGACCGACTGGGTCAAGCTGGAAGGGTTGGTCAATATCAATACGGCCTCGCTACTGGTGCTCAAAACAATTCCCGGGATGGACGTTTCACTCGCGGAGACGATCCTTTCCGCTCGGAAGAGTCTGCCTCCTGAAAAGCGGAAGACGATTGCGTGGCTGGTTCAAGAAGGCTTGGTGGATGCCGCCCGATTCAAAGAGCTCGCTCCCCGGTTGACGGCGCGGAGTTATCAATTTGAGTTCCGCGTCGTGGGCTACGGGGTTCCCTCGGGAAGGTTCAAGGTTGCGGAGGTTCGCATCGATTTGGCTCTCGCCCGCCCCGGAGTGGTCAGCGTTCGCGACCTGACCAGGATGGGAATGCCCTTTCCGATTTCGAACTCGATGGAGTCTGAAGCGCCCGCCCCCCGCTTCAGCCGCCACCGCCCCGGGAGGCCGGCCCATGGCTGATCCAGGATCCATGACCCTGGAACCCCGGAAAGGGGCGGCACGAAGCCGGTTCGGTTTCGGCCGCGGGTCGAACGCGATGTCTCGGGGCCCGGCGATCGCGGTGGAGATCGAAGGGCGGCGGCTGTGGATCGCGGAGGCTGCGGTCCGCGGGGGAAGACCGACGATCGTTCGCGTTGCTTGCGCTGAATTGCCGGAGATCCAGGAGGAAAAGGACGACGGTCCCGAAGAGCTGGGTCGGGCGGTGGGCGAGGCCCTGAGGAATCTCAAGTTCCGGCCTGGCGCGGCCGTGATGGCGGTGCCCAGTTCGAAGCAAATTCTGAGAAACCTTTCGGTGCCGCCGTCGCCGAATCTGGGCGAAACGGCGGCCATGGTCCGGTTTCAAGCGGCCAAGGACTTGCCTTTTCCCGCGGAGGAGGTGGCGGTTGATTTCCTGGTGCGCACGGAGGCGGCGGCGATCGGTCCAGGCTCGGCGCCCAATATTTTTGCCGCCGCATTGAAAAAGGAGAGTGTGGCGGCGTCGATCGCGCTGGCTCAGGCCGCTGGGTTTAAGTTGAAGGGCTTGGGATTGCGCGCCGTGGGCGCTGCCGCCTTCTGCCATGCTTGCTGGCCTGGTCGAGGGTCGAAAACGGCGGTGGCCCTGATTACCCTGGGAGCCGAATTCGTGCATACCGATGTGGTGCGTGGAAAGGATTTGCTATTCACCCGCAGCACCAAGCTTCCGGTGGTTGCAAATGACGAAGGGGCAGCCAAGGCGGTATCGATCGAGTGCGTCCGAGCTTTGAGCGGCTTTTCGGGTGCTTCGCTGTCGCGAGGCATCGAGTGCGTTTGGGTGGGGGGAGCGACCGGGTTGGAATCGAGGGTGGCCGCGTTGTTGAAAGATCGTTTGTCCCTCCCGTGCGAGGAGCTGGATCCTGGCGTTTTGTTGGGCTTAACCGGGGAAATGGCGGACGCGGCGAGAGGCGGGGCGGGCGCCTTGGGGCTCGCGTTGGCGGCGGCTGATGCAGACGGGCTTCGAATCGATCTGTTGAATCCCAAGAAACCAGCCCAGCCCAGGGACCTGGGGAGGCTGCGTCTGCTGGCCGGTCTGGCCCTGGCGGCGGGCGCCTTGTTGTTGCTGGTCGCCCTGCGAACCAACATGGTGAAATCGCGCACGGCGATCCTGAAGCAAATCGAGCTGGAAATTGCGGAAGGGGAGAAAAAGCGCCCGATTTACCGGGCCATGAAACAGCAGGCGGCGACGCTGCAGGAATGGAACCGCGGCCGACGCGACTGGCTCGATTTCTACTCGCATCTCACCACCGTGATGCCCTCGAGCGAGGACGTTTATCTCACGTCTCTTGCCGTGAGCGGCTCCTCCAGCATCCGGCTTTCCGTGCAGGCGCGCGGAGGGGAAGTTCTCTCGCGGTTGGAAAAGCAGCTTCGCGCGGCGGGCTACGAAGTGAAGCCGATGGCCATCCAGCCGGGTTCCGACCGGTTTGGCTACGACTTTCGCACGACGGTGGAACTCATCGTGCCGGATCAATTGAAGCTCGACTGGAACAAGCAGAAACCGCCGCCTCGGCTGGCGGATGACGCTTCCTTGGAGCCCGGAGCGATCAAGGGGGTTCGGCCATGAACCGCCGCGAGAAAATCCTGGCCGGCATCGTCGGGGGCATTTTGGCCACGATTCTGGCCGGCTTCGGCGTTCGGGCCATGGTCGTCGCCCCGGCCAAGGCCGTGGACAAGAAGATCGCGGGAGCGCGGGCGCGCTTGGATCAATTGAATCAGGAACGGCGCGCTTATTTTGCGGACGAGGAGAAAGTGAAGGAAGCGGCCCAAAAAATGTTCTCGGATCGCGTGGAGAACACGGCCGCCATCAGCGGGGAAATGATCACCCGTTACATTCTCCAGTGCGGGCTGAAGGAATCGGAGTTTACGCGGCTCCCCGCGGGTCCACGCAAACTGCGCGGCGCCGTGCAGGTAGGATGGCGGGTGCAAGGGGATGGCCCTCATGCCGACGTGGTGGATCTGATTTACAAACTCAAGTCCGCGCCCCAGCTCAGCCGCCTGGACGGTTTGACCCTTGCGCCGGGCGACAAGCCGGGGCTCCTCCGCGTCGGGTTCACTTACTTGACCCTGGTGATGGATCCAACGCCGGCTGTGGAGCCCCTCTCGATGGTGGCCCAAGTGGCTTTGGATGTTCCGGAGCGGCGGGCCTATGACGCGAGCGTGGAGCGTGATTTGTTCCGACCCTACGTCAAGAGACAGGAGCAGCCGGCGCTGGCCGGAATCGAGAATCCACGGACCCCGAAGCCGGTGGGCGGTCCCGAAGGTTTTCGCATCGTTTCACTCTCGGAGTGGCAGGGCGAACCCGAAGTTCACGTGCTCGACGTGAACCAGCACAAAACCTTTCGCTACCGGCCCGGCGATTATCTCGCCGGCGGGACGGTCGTCATGGTCGATTACCGGAGCATGCCGATGCCCGGACGAGAGATCATCCAGTCCGAGAGCCGCGTCATTCTTCGCTTTGGCAAGGAGTATTGGGCCATTGATCGGGGGCAGACGCTGGCGGACAAACGTCCGCTCAAGCCCGACCAATGGCCGCCGGAGCTTTCTAAACTTGCCTCGGCCGAGCCGGCCCCTGAGCCTTGAAGCACTTCATCGCGACTCGCCATCCTCCACTCACCCTACCACACTGCCCATGTTATGAAACTCCCGCGACGCATGATCCAAGCTTTTGGGCTGATGGCGGGCCTGGCGACCGCCACGCTGGCCGCTCAATCCAATCCCGCAGGACCCGCGGCCAACGATTCCCGGACGGTGGCGCCTCCCGCCGCCGCATCAGCGCCCGCCGCGGCCCCGCGCAATATTCGCTTCCAGTTCGAGGGCATCCCATACCGCGACGTGATCGAGCGCTTCGCCCAAATGTCGGGCAAGCCGTTGCTGGCTGAAACCAACGTTCTCGGCACGCTCAGCTACAATGACCCAAACCCTTACACGTTTCCGGAAGCCCTCGACACCCTGAATCTGATCCTTTCCATGAAGGGATTCATGCTGGTCGAGTCCGGCCATTACCTTCGGCTGGTTCCCTTGAAGGAACTTCCTTCAATGCCCCTCCGCATCCTGCGCAGCGCGGATCCCACGGGCGACGTGCGCCCGGGCGAAGTGGTGACGGTGGTTCTTGACGTGGAAAACGTGGACAGCAAGGAGGTTGCCGATGCGGTGACCGCCATGCTCTCCAAGGCTGGCTCGTTGGCCGTGCTGCCTCGCGGCCGCGGGCTGATCGTCACCGACCGCATCGAGAATATTCAGCGCATGCGCCTGCTTTTGTCCGCGGTCGACACCAAGTCCACCGTGAACCGGCAGATGAAAACCTACACACTGCTGAACGCTTCGGGCGCCATTGTGGCGGACTTGCTCAACCGCACCTTCGGGGTGGCGACGGCGCCGAAGCGGACGACCTACAACGCCAATACCAAGGCGATGGAGGTCCTGCCGCCCGATCCCAATGATTACATCACCGCGGTGTACGACGATGCCTCCCGCACGCTGGTCATGTTCGGGCCGACCGAGCGCCTGGAACTCGCCGAGGAATTGATCAACCGGTTCGAGCAAAAAGACGGTCCGGCAGGCGACGTTCGCATCTACTATCCGCAAACCCTGCGGGCGGATGAGCTTGCGGCCATGCTACGCCAGGCGATTCCCGGCGTGGCGGCTGCCAATGAAATCGCGACGACCGCGGCGACCAAGGCGCGGTTGATCACCGACACCAACCAGAACCGGTTGATTGTGGCGGCGCCCATTTTGGGCCAGTTGGAGCAAATCGAGCAATTGATCAATCGCGTGGACAAACCGGTTCATGGCCAGCCGCCGGGGGCTCAGGCGCCCGTTCGCTCCGAGGCGGTCCAGCTCACCAGGGTCTTCCGTCCGCGTGCCTCCGAAGCGACCAACGTATCGCATATTTTGACGCAGGCCCTGACCCGACGAGGACCCACCGGCCAGCCGGTGACCTCCGCCAGCGTCACCTTCGACGCGGGCAGCCAGTCGGTGATCGTGAGCGGATCGCCGCGCGATTTGCAGATTTCGATGGACATCATGTCCCAGTTGGAAACCGGCACGACCCACCCGATGCCCATGCAAACGCGCTTCATCGAGGTGGGCAGCCCGGCTGAGGCGCGCAAGATTTTGCCGCTGGTGGAGCAGTTGTATCGCAATCAAGCCGCCGACGGCGGGTTGGGGGCTGGGGCGCACGCGAAGATGGTGGCCGATCCCAATGCGGGCCGCTTGATCGTGACCGCCAGCGAAGAACACGCGAATCGCATCGAGGCGCTGGTCCGTCAATTGCGGCCCGAACGTCCTCTCAGCCTGGCCCGGCGGCTCGAGATTGTTCCTTTGCAGCACGCCCGGATCGAATCGGCCTTCGCCAGCCTTCAGAACATCGTCCAGGACAAAATGGCCGACCCGACCTTCGCTGATATTCCCAAGCCTTCCCTCCTCTCCGATGTCGTCAATAACCGGCTCCTCGTCACCGCCACCGAAGCGCAGATTGCGGAAATCAAAAGCATCGTCGCTTTGCTCGACGTGGCTTCCGAGAAACCCGCCCGCCAGTTCAAGGCGCTCGAACTTTTTGGTCGCACTGCGTCGGAGCTCGCGCCCCTGGCGACCCAGCTCTACCAGGAGCAGATTCGCGGGATTTCGCTCCCCTCCGGTGCCGCGGCCACCGTGATGGTTGAAGGTCGTTCGAACCGTCTCATGGTCAGCGGGGAGGAAAAGGAGATCGCACGCTTGGAAGCCATCGTGCGGCAACTCGATCCGGCGGAAGCCAAGCCGGCGAAGGAGGAAACGCGGGTCGTGCGGTTGAAAACGGCGCAATCCGCCGAGATTTCCGGACTGGTCGAGAAGAGCATCAACGCCCGCAATCAAAAGGTGAGGGTGCTGGTGGATGCCCGCAGCAACAGTCTCGTCTTGAACGGCGACCCGGCCGAGGTGACGTCCGCCGCGCAACTCATCCAGGAACTCGATGTCCGTCCCGAGACCGCGCTGAAGGAAATGCGCATTCTCGACTTGAGGTCGGGCGACGCCAGTGCGATCGCCCCCACCATCACGAGTCTCTTTCAGGACATGATCCGCGATCAGCGGGGAGCCGGGGCGGTCTCGGAGACCAAAATCATTCCCGATCCCGCGGGACAGCGGTTGATCGTCACGGGTCCGCGCGAGGAAATCGCGATGGTGGCGAGGCTCGTGAACCAGGTGGATCAAACCCCGGAACAATCCTCCAGCGCCCGGGTGTTCAAGCTGCAAGCGTCGCAGGCGCTGGCGATGGCCCCGATCGTTTCCAACGCCATGGTGCGTTTCGACGCGCGAGGGTCTCCCGTGCGCAAAGTGGTGGTGGCTCCGGATGAACGGTCGAACAGCCTGATCATCACCGGCGCCCGCTCCGATTTGCAGGACGCGGCGCTGATCATCGAGCGGCTCGAAGGTGAAGGCGATTTTGACACCGGGGGATCGCGCGAGCGCAGTCGTGATTTGCGCATCGTGCCCGTGAACACCAGCGACGCCGATGGCCTGGCCACTCTGGCCATGCGCGTCTTCGCCGCCCAGAACGCCGGTCGTTCCGTCACCAACTGGCTTTCCATCACTCCCGAGCCCGCCGGCAAGCGCATGATCGTGCTGGCACCCCCCTCCATGATGGCTCAAGTCGAGACGGTCATCCTGGCGCTCGACCAGCCGGCCGACCAGGCCGCCCGCGAGCTTCACAGCGTCGAGCTCAAGCAAGGCAACGCGAGCGCGGTGTTTCCGACCGTGTCCAAAATCTACGAGGATCAATCCAAAGGGAAAACGGTCCGCCCGGCGACTTTGTATCCCGATGCCACCGGCACTCGCCTGACGGTTTGGGGCACCAAGGACCAGGCCGAGACGATCCGCCAAATCGTGGCCACCCTGGAGGGTGAAAGCCGGGCAGCCCGGGAAACGAAAATTGTCGAGTTGGGCCGTCAAGCCGAGGCGGAACGCCTGCTCCCCCTGGCCCGGCAGCTCTACAAAGACCAGCTGATGAGCCGCCCGGGCGCCGGAGCGCCGGATGCCCAATTCATCACGGACGGACGCACCGGACGCGTCGTGATCTCGGCCCGCCAGGATCAAATGCCGATGATTGACGGGATTTTTGCCGCCCTGCGGAAGGATCATGGCGAGCCCGCCGTCGAGCGCGAGACGAAATCCTTCGAGGTGGGCAACGCCGCCGAGGTGCAGCGCCTGCTTCCGCTGGTCCAACAGCTCTACAAAGACCAATGGAAGGAGAAACAGGACACGGATCCGGCGGACGCCCAGTTGGTGGGAGATGCCCTGGCGGGACGCATTGTCGCCAGCGGCAAACCCGCCCACCTGAAGCAAATCGAACAAATCCTTCAACAACTCGGAGGAACCAAGCCGCGCGCCGAAGCAGGAGGTCGGGAGACACGCGTTTTCGACTTGACCACCGCCAACGCCTCCGAACTCGCTTCCACGCTGCGCACGCTTTATCTGGAGGAAGCCAAGTCCCGCTTGGGGAACATTCCGCCCGACACCCTGATTTTGCCCGACGCCGCCGTGAACCGGATCATTGCCACCGGCTCGCAGATGGAATTGGCCGCCGTGGATGAGTTGGTGAAGAAACTGGATCGAGCCGGGGCCCAGAGCGCTTCCGCCCGGGTCTTCCGCCTCAAGCACGCCGAGCCGGAAAAGGTGATGGAAATCCTGTCCACCGCCCTCGTGCGCTACGATGCGTATGGCCGCCCGCAACGCCGCGTCTCCATCAGCGTGGATCCTGGCTCCCGCACGTTGATCGCCACGGGAGATCCCAAAGAATTGCAGGCGGCGGCGGTGATCCTTGAACAACTCGATTCCAGCCTGGGCGGGCAGTTTGATCGGAAAATGAAAGTGCTGCCGGTCAAGTCCGGCAAGGTGTCCGATTGGGCTCCTCGATTGCGCCAGCTTTACGCCGACCAGATGCGGAACAAGCCTGGATTGGGCACCGCGGACGCGCTGATTCTCGAGGATGAGCTGAGCAACCAATTGATTCTGACCGCGGCGACGGGACAACTTGAATTGCTCGAGCAGATCCTAGGTGAACTGCAGCAATCCGCGGTCAATCGACCCGCGCGAGAAACGAAGATGGTCGAAGTCGGCCCTTCGGAAGAAGTCGGCCGTCTCTTGCCCCTCGTCCGCCAGCTCTATCAGGAACGTTTCCGCGACCGTTCGCCCGCGGAGGCTCCCGACGCGCAGATCCTGCCTGATGCCCGGAACGGACGATTCATCGTCACAGCCCGGACGAATCACATCGCCGAAATCGAGTCCATCTTGACCCAGCTCAAGGCCAAGGACACCCCCGCCCCGAGGGAAACCAAGGTGTTCGATCTGACCTCCGCTTCGGCGGTGGATCTCGCCGTGACGGTGAAAACGCTTTACGCGGAGCAAAGCAGAGACAAGCCCGGCGTGCGGAGCGCCGACGCGATGATCTTGCCTGACGCCGCGGCCAACCGTTTGATCGTCACCGCGTCCGCTCCGGAATTGGAGATTCTCGAGGGGATCGTGCGCAAGCTCGACAAGGCCAGCTCGCAGAGCGCCACCGCCCGGGTTTTTTCCCTGAAGCACGCGGATCCTCAGCAGGTGGCCTCCGTGCTGTCCGAATCGCTCGTGCGCATTGTGGAGAACGGACGCCGGGTTCCACGCGTCAGTGTGGGCGCCGATTCCCGGCAATCCATGCTCGTGGTTTCCGGAGAGTCCAAGGATCTCCAAGCCGCCGCGCTCATCGTGGAGCAGATGGACACCGCGGGATCCCAGGAGCCGAGACGGATGAGGATTTTGCCGTTGAAATCCGGTGTCGCTTCGCAAGTTGCCGCCCGCGTGAGGCAATTGTATCAGGACCAATCGCGCGGCCTGGCCAAGGACGGCGGCGCGGATGCTCTCATTCTTCCGGATGACGCTTCCTCCCGTCTGGTGGTGACGGGCAGCGAGACCCGCCTTCGATTGATTGAGGAGATCGTGGCCCAGTTGCAGGACGGCGGCGCGGGAGCGGGTCGGGAAGCGCGGATCATCAAGCTGGAACATCATTCGGCTCCGTCACTCGTGGCCATCATCAGCCGCTTGTTTTCCAGGCAGGTGGCCAGCCAGGATCCCGCCGAGCGGGTGATGATCAGTGCAGGTCCTGACGACCGCACGATCGTGCTCGACGCCGCGGGCAGAAATCTGGATCAGATTCAGGCTTTGGTCGCCAAGCTCGATCAGTCGGACGCCGATTCGAGCCATGTCATTCAGGCGGTGCAGCTCAAGAAAGGGGATGCCACGACGCTTGCGGAGGCCGTCAATCAGGCCATGGCCGCGCGTTACCCCGGAAGGCGTTCCCTCAGCCTGGGCGTGACGCCGGTCAGCGGGGCCAACAGCCTGCTGCTCAACGGACCCACCAATCAGGTGAGCGAGGTGCTGCGCATCGTGAAGGAACTCGATCAGGAAAGCGCCGGTGACGAAATTCAGGTCAGAATCTTCAAGCTCGAGAATGGCAACGTGCGCGAAGTGCAGGGGGTGCTCAGGCAATTGCTGCGCAATGTCAGCGATTCCCTGGAGCGGCGGCGATCGGACGGGCGGAACGTCGAGGCTACGGTGGCCATCGACGAGCGCGGCAGCCAGTTGATTGTCACGGCCACTGATGCGCATTTCAAAGTGGTCGAGCAAGTTTTGCCCACCCTGGACAAGGCCCCCGAACGTTCCGACCGCGACGTTCACTTCGTCTGGCTCAAGAAGGCCAAGGCCTTCGACGTCGTGTCCAAAATCCAAACCCTGTATGAAAATCGGCCGAGTGAGGAACGCCCCATTCTGGAATCGGACTCCAATAACAATTCGATCACCGTCATCGCCCGGAAGGCCGATCTGGCCCAGATTCAAGATTTGATCTCGCGCCTGGATGACACGTCGCGTGATGCGAGTGTGCAGGTTCGGTTGCGCTCGATGGATCGCGTTGCCGCCGAACAAATGGCGCGCATGTTGCGCAATATTTATCCGCAGGTCTCCTCGGGAAGATTGCGCATCGCCGACCGGATCCCCGGTCCGGGCGCCGCCACCAATGCGGTTCCCCCGGCCACCTCGGGCACCGCTCCGCCGGCTCCATCCTCCACCACCCAGGCCGTCCCGGGCGAGATTCCCGAAGTGGTCGTCTCGATCGACAAGGACGCGAACGCGCTCATCTTGTCCGGTCCGGTTCAGGAACTCGATCATATCGACACGATTATCAGCGAGCTGACCTTTTCATTCTATGGCAACGAGTCCGAGTTTCGCATGTTCCCGCTCCGCGATGCCGATCCGGTCATCGTGGCGCGGGCCTTGAGCGACCTCTTGCGGCAGGATCCGCCGCCCCCTCCCCAACCGGGGCAAACGCAGATCGTGCGGAGCAGCCAGCCGCGCATCACCGTGGTGGCGGAACCGAGAACCCGGAGCGTCATCGTCCGCGCACGGCCCACGGATTTCCAACTGCTCGAGTCCCTCATCCGCCAGTTGGACACCGCCGGCCAAACGGCGCAATTGCAGTATCGCGTCGTGCCCCTCACCAACGCTCCGCCCCAGAAAGTGCTGGCCGCGGTGCAGCAAATGGTCACGCAGTTGAACGCCTCCCGCCCGGGCGAGCCGCTGTCGGTGTCCATCGATGGACGCTCCAACGGCATCCTGGTCATTGGCCGGGACACCCTGATCCAGCAAGTGGAGAACATGATTCGTTCGCTCGACACGCCGTCCTCCTTCGCCGAGGCCGAGATGACCGTCGTGCCGCTCAAGCACGCGAACGCAGCCCAACTCGTGACCGTGCTCCAAAGCATGCTGCGGCCCGGTCCGACCGGCGAAACCACCGCCCAAGGCCGCGAGTTGCAGGAGCAGATCCGGCGCCTGCGGATTCGAGATCCGCGCGGCGAACCCGTGGTGCTGGACCTTTCCCAGCCGATCCGGCTCTCGGCGGACGGAGGCGCGGGACAAGGCGGAGGCAATCGCATCGTCGTCACTTCCACGCCGTCGAATTTGCAGGCCCTTACTCAACTGATTGCCATGATGGACCGGGAGGCGGTGGCGGAGGGGGTGATGGTGCGGTTCGTCCCCTTGCAACACGCTGACGCGGCCACGGTGGCGCAAACTTTGAATCTGATTTTTCAGCAAGGCCAGCGGCTGCGGACGGGTCCGGCAGGCCCCGGCGCTCAACCCGAGGGCGACACGGGCAAAGCCTTGACCAGCCCTCTGAATGTCGCCCTCGACACCCGATCGAACACCCTCATCTTGAGCGGACATGAGGAATCGATCCGGCTGGCGCTTCGAGTGGTGGATGACGTGGACAAGCCGATGGAACGTTTTGTCACCGAAGTCAGGCTTTTCAGGCTGAAGCACGCGACGGCGACCCGGGTGGCGCCCTTGCTTCAGGCGGTTTTCGCCGAAGGCTCGCCGGTTCCTGGTTCGGAAGGACTCAGCACCCAAGTGTCGCGATTGCGGGTGGTGCGGGACCGCTCTCCTCGAACCACGGAGACGGCCAAAGCGCGGGCGGCGCTCACCATTCAAGCGGACGATCTGTCCAACACCCTCGTCGTGGCCGCGCGCAGCGATACGCTGCCGTTGATCACCGAGGTCATCGAACAGCTTGATATTCCCGCCGCCTCCGGCCTCGAGACGGTGCGGATTTACCCGCTCAACCATGCCGATCCCCTGGTGATGCAGCGGGTCTTGAACGATCTCTACACGAATCCTCGCGCCGGACAAATGCGGACGGAGGACAAGCCGATCATCAGTGTGGACGATCGCACCAGCTCACTCATTGTGGCGGGCAACCCCAAGTCCTTTGCCATTATTGAAAGCATGTTGCAAAGGCTCGACCAGCCTCTGCCCTTCAGCCTTCGCGATATCCGGATCCTGCCCCTCGAACACGCCGACGCCTCCGAGTTGGCGTCCACGCTGCAGCGCCTGGTCGATGCCCGGATCACCCAGCGCGCGGCGGCGAATCAGACGGCGGCTGATGCACTGAAGGTGACGATCCTGGCCGACCCGCGCAGCAACAGCCTGCTCGTCGGCGGATCGCGCGACAGTTACGAACTCGTCGAGACCCTGGCCCGGCAGCTCGACAAACCTTCCGCGGCGTTGAGCGGCCAGATGCGGGTGATTCCCCTGCAGCATGCGGACGCCAGAGTATTGTCCTCCACCCTGGCCAGCCTGTTCCAGCAGCGCTACGCCGCCGCGCGCAGTGCGGACGTCAATCGCCAGCGCCCGGTGATTCTGGCGGATCCGCGTGGGAACAATCTTCTTGTCACGGCCAATCAGGAGGATCACCGGTCCCTAGACGAGTTGCTCAAGAAGCTGGACGTCAAACTCGAAAACCCGTCCCTGACCCTCACGGTGATGCCGTTGAAGCACAATGATTCGGCCCGCGTGGCTGTCCTGCTCGAAAGTTTGTTCGCCGCGCGCTTGAGGGCGCAGACGCTGCCCGGGCAGAACCCGCTGCCCTCGGAGCAGATCAAGGTCGAGCCGGACCCCTTGAACAACGCGCTCATCATCTCGGCCAGCAAGGAGAACGTGGAATTGATCCAGGGCTTGGTTTCCAAGATCGACGCGGAGCCCGCCATTCCCGGCGGCGTCCTGGAAATGTTCACGCTGCAATTTGCGGACGCTCAAAGAGTGAGCACGGTCCTGCGCAGCCTCGTCGAGCAAGGACTTTACCGGCCAGGGATGGCCGCGGGAACGGCTGGAAGAGGCACGTCACGCGATGCCCTCGCCCTCAGTGTGGACGCCCGGAGCAACACCTTGATCGTTTCGGCCAGCCCCGAGAATCTCACGATCGTCAGGGAAATTGTGAGGAAGCTGGACACCCGCGACTCCGCCGCCACGGGGGATGTGAAGCTCTACGTGTTGAAGAACGCGAGGGCGAGCACGCTGGCCACGACCCTGACTCAATTCTTCCAGGCCAAGAGGGCCGCCGACACCGTGGCTGTGAATGCGGGGGAACGGCTCGTGCCGGTGGCCGTGATCGGCGACGACCGGGTCAATACGCTGCTCGTCATCGGCGGGAAGGAAGCCTTTGACACAGCCGACCGGGTGATCCAGCAACTGGATGGTGACAGTGTTTTTTCGCGGCTCAATTTCCGCGTGTTCCCGCTGAAGAAAGCCACCGCCCTGAAGCTGCAGGCGACGTTGCAGCCCATCTTCGCCAACCGGCCGCCGCGCGTTCGCGGAGAACCGCTGGACCCCATCACCATCGTGGCCGACGCGTGGGTCAACGCCCTGCTCGTCGGGGCCAACGTGGAGGATTTGAGCACGGTCGAAGCACTGATCCAGCGGCTTGACACCGAGCAGACGGATCCCGGCTTGGCGGTGCACCTTTTCCCGCTGGCCAAGGCCGATGCCCGCAAAGTGGCGGCGACCGTGCAAAGCATCTATCGGGAGGGCCTGCCCGGTTCCGTCCTGCCCATTGCCGTCTCAGCCGACGAGCGGATCAACGCCATCGTGGTCAGCGCCGGTGAAAACGACGTTAAACGCATCGGGGAGTTGGTGTCCAAACTCGACACCGACCAAGTGGCGCGCGTGAGTGAAATCAGGGTGTTTCCGTTGCGCCACGCCCGGGCGGAGAATCTTTCGTCCATCCTGACCACGGCCCTGAACACCAAGCCGGCCCCTCTGACGGAACAGAGCCCGAACGCGCAATCGGTCCTCCAATTCATCACACGCACCGAGAAGGGACAGGAGCTGGTCTCCTCGGCACTGAAGGAATCGGTCTTGATCACTCCCGATCCACGCGTCAATTCGCTCATCGTCTCCGCCCCGGTCGATTACATGGGGCTGCTCGATCAGATCATCACCCGGCTCGACGACGCCTCGCATCGCAAGGCGAAAATCAAGGTGTTCAGCTTGACCAATGCGGATGCCCGCCAAACCTCGGAGCTGCTTTCCTCCATGTTCCGGCTCCAGCCGACCGCTGCGGGGACCGCGTCGGGCGCCCGTTCGATCCAATATTCGCTGCTGAAGCCGCATGTGGGCGAGCTGGACCCCAACAAATCGCCGGGGAACGACGAAGAAATCGCTTCTGCCGTCCTCGGAAGTGAAGAACAGTCCGCCCTGACCATGTCGATTGATCCCCGCACCAACACCCTGCTGGTCGGAGGGACCGAGGATTACGTGGCGCTCGTCACCCAAATCATTGAAACCCTGGACAGCTCGCCGGCCATGGAGCGGAAGACGGAAGTCTATCGCTTGCGCAACGCCCAAGCCCAGGAGGTTGCCCTGGCCGTGCGCACGTTCCTGGACCAGGAGAAGCAGCGCGTCACCCAGGTGTTGGGAGCGGACGCCGTGGGGACTTCGCAGCGGTTACTGGAGCGCGAAATTGCGGTGGTGGCGGAACAGACCAGCAACGCTCTGCTGATATCGGCCAGCCCACGCTATTTCGACCAAGTCAAGAGCCTGATCGAGGAACTGGATCAGGCGCAATCCCAGGTGCTCGTCCAAGTGCTCATCGCCGAAGTTTCCCTGGATAGTGGACTGGATTTGGGATTGGAGTGGAACTACAATGGAGTTCCTTATGCGGCGGGCATTGAGGTCAATGAAGCCTCCTGGATCTCCGGAGGGTTTTCTTCCGCCGTGACCGGCGGGGACTACAGCTTTCTTTTCCGCACCCTGGAAGACAAAGGCCGCCTGGAAGTGTTGAGCCGACCGCAAATCGTCACTGCGGACAACAAGCCCGCGGTGATCAAGGTCGGGCAAACGATCCCGCTGATCACGGACAGCCGCGTGACGGAGCGAGGGGACACCATCAACTCATTCCGCTACGAGAACGTGGGCATCAATTTGAGAGTCACGCCGCGCATTGCCCCGGATGGCTTCGTGAAATTGGAAGTCGGGACGACGAACAGCACCGTGAGCAGTTCGACGGTGCGCATCAACAACGAAGCCGAGGTCCCCATCGTCAATGAGCGTGTAGCCAGCACCACCGTGACCGTGCAGAGCGGACAGTCCATACTCATCGGCGGATTGATCGGCACGCTCGACGACAAACGAATCCGCAAGGTCCCGTTCCTGGGCGACATCCCGGGGCTGGGAACATTCTTCCGTTCGGCCCGCAACCGCAAGGAACGCAAGGAACTGCTGATCCTGCTCACGCCCCAGGTTCTGAACAAATCGGAAGTCGAGGCTTTGCGCATGGATCCGCGAGTCATGACAGACGACCAATTGCGTAATTCGAGAATCAAAGACGAAATCCAGCGCGACGAGGTGCAAAACCAAATCCTGGATCCTGTCTTTCCCCGCGAAGAATTGATCGGTCCTCCCGCTCCCGAGGCCCCGAAGAAGAAGCGGTCCAAAGGCGGCGTGCTGTGATCAGGAATCGGTTCTGGCAGTTAATCTTGGCCTGCGGACTGGCGGGATGGGTCGCGGGATGCGCCACGGACGGGGGCGGGTTGTCGCGCGTGACTTCCGGCGGCCCTTCTCAACCGGTGGAGCAACTCCACCTGCTGTTGACTTCAATGGCGGTGGATGTGGACGGGCGTCCCGGCCCGGATGGTTTCGGGGTGCGGCTTTACGCCAGTCATCGCCGGGCCAAGGAAGCCACTCCGATCGAATCCGGCACGCTGGAGTTGATGATGTTCGACGGGCGATTGGCCGGTGGTGAGCTTGAGGCGGCGACCCCGCTCAAGACGTGGCGGTTTGCCGCCCAAGAACTGAAGGCTCGCGCCCAAAAGACGGAAATCGGGACCAGCTATCGCTTCATTCTTTCCTGGGGTGCTCAGCGACCCACCAAGGGCACGATCACGATTGTGGCTCGTTACGAGCCTCTGCGGGGAAGGCCCGTCCGCTCGGGACCGGGAACCATCCCCATGTCCGTGCCTTGACCTTTGACCGTCCGGATCCCCCCGGGTCAATCAGCCCGCGGTTGCTTCCAGCATTTCCGGATTTCGCCGGTTGCGCCAAGGCCGAATTGCTGTAACCTCCTCCCGGTCCAGTGGTCTCATCGAAAGTGCGCTTCGCATGAAAGAGGCGTTTGGAACCTGATTTTGGATCCCTGAGGGTTATGCTTATGATGTCGAGTGAACGTGGTGGCGGCATGGTGAAATGGCTGGTCGTCTTGGCCTTGCTGGGCGGCGCGGGTTGGGGGGGGTATCTGTATTGGCAGAAGCCAAAAACCGACGTCCCCGAGTTGAAGAAATCGAAAGTGGCCCGCGGGAACGTAACCCAATCCGTGACCGCAAATGGCTCGATCACTCCCGTGCGATTGGTCGAGGTCGGGAGCCAGATCTCGGGAGTCATCACCAAGCTGAAGGTGGACTTCAACGACAAAGTCAAATCCGGTGACGTCATTGCCCAGATCGATCCTGCCACTTACGAGAGAGCTCTGGGGCAGTCCGAGGCGGAACTGGCGAACTCCCAGGCGGCTCAGGAACTCGCCCAGCTCAATTTCGAACGGGGCAAGGAACTCTTCACCGGCAACCTGATTTCAAAATCCGAGTATGATCAGCTCCGGGTCAGTCTAAGCCAAGCCCAGGCGAACGTGAAAACCCGCCAGGCCAACGTAGAACGCGCCAAAGTCGATCTCAGCCGCACCACCATTTACGCGCCGATGGACGGTGTCGTGATCTCTCGTAAAGTCGAGGAAGGCCAGACCGTCGCCGCCAGCATGAACGCTCCCACCCTTTTTGTCATGGCCAACGACTTGACGAAAATGCGCATCGAAGCCGCCGTATCGGAAGCCGACGTCGGTGGACTTGAAGAAGGACAGGCCGTGCAATTCACGGTCGACGCCTTTCCCGGACGCAACTTCCAAGGCAAGGTCCAGCAAGTCCGCTTCGCCCCCACCACCAATCAAAACGTGGTCACTTACATCACGGTGGTCGAAGTGGATAACAAGGACATGAAGTTGCGACCCGGCATGACCGCCAACGCGAAGTTCATCACTGCCGAGCGAAGAAACGCACTCACGATCCCCATGGCGGCAGCGCGTTTCAAGCCGCCCGCCGGCTTTGCCGTTGCGGGTGCCACGAACGCAGCTCCGGGAGCGCCTTCTGCGGCGGCCGGAACCGGTGCCGTCACGTTGATCGAAAGCGGACCCTTTGCGGGATTGCCCGTCATGCCTTGGACCACCGGCGGGGAACGGCGCCGTCCAACCGATCAGGAACGCGCCGATTACATGGCCTCCCTGACGCCTGACCAAAAAACGAAGTATGAGAAAATCATGACCGACATGCGCGCCCGCTTTGCCCAGCGCGGCGGTGGCGGTGGGGGCGGTGGGGGCGGTGGGGGCGGTGAAGGCGGCGGGGGCTTTGGGGGTGGAGGCGGGTTCGGGGGTGGAGGCGGCGGCGGCGAGCGAAGGAGGAGCACGGAATCCGAGGGTCCACGAACCGCAACCCTCTACCTGGTTGAGCAAGAGAAGATGCCCGGGGGAGGCGAACGGGAGATCCTCAAACCGGTGACCGTCAAACTGGGGATCAGCGACGGGACAAACATCGAAGTGCTGGAGGGATTGAACGAGGGAGACACGGTCGCCAGCGGAACCGTGGTCGCCGCGACCGCGGCAGCACCGGCCAGTCCCCTGGCCAATCCGTTCGGGCCACAACGTCGCCGCTAATGCCGGCGGCCCCTGCGGGTATGGATCCCATCATCAAGCTGGAGGATTACCGGCGAACCTATCGCAATGGCAGCTTGGAAGTTCATGCCGTGCGCGGGGTGAACTTGAGCATTTTCCCGGGCGAATTCGTCGCGATCATGGGCGCCAGTGGATCCGGCAAATCGACCATGATGAATACCATCGGGTGCTTGGACCGGCCCACCGGCGGGAAATATTTGCTCGACGGAGTGGATATCAACTCGCTGAACCGCGATCAGTTGGCGGACTTGCGGAACCAGAAGCTCGGCTTCGTTTTTCAAGGGTTCAATCTGCTGACCCGCACTTCCGCCAGCGAAAACGTCGAACTCCCCATGCTTTACACCCGACCTCCCATCCCGGCTCAAGAACAACGAATCCGGGCTTTGGAGGCGTTGAAAATGGTGGGGCTTGCCGATCGCGGGGATCATCATCCCAATCAGTTGTCCGGCGGACAACAGCAGCGCGTGGCCATCGCTCGCGCCCTGGTGAACCGTCCCCGGGTATTGCTGGCCGACGAACCCACCGGAAACTTGGATACCCGCACCAGCATCGAGGTCATGGGAGTTTTTCAGTCCCTCAATGACCAAGGGATTACCATCGTGATGGTGACCCACGAGCTCGATATTGCCCGGTTCGCCAAGCGCAAGGTCGTCATGCGCGACGGCCTCATCAAGACGGACGAAGCCGTGGCCGATCGCTCCTTCGCGGCCGAGGAACTGGGCAAACTGGAGGCGGAGCAAAAAGCGGTTCATCTGGACTGACCCATGTTCGCGATCCTCAAAACTTCACTGCGCGCCATCCGGCGCAACATCTTGCGTTCATTTCTCACGATGCTGGGCATCATTGTCGGCATTTCCGCCGTCATCGTCGGCGTCAGCATGGGGGCTGGCGCCAAGGCGGAGGTGGACAAAGCCATCGCCAGCATGGGGAACAATCTACTGATGATTTTTTCTGGGAACATGTCTCGGGGAGGCGTTCGCGGCGGCTTTGGCGGTCAAGCCTCTTTGACGGACCGTGATTACGAGGCCTTGCGTCGCGATGTTCCCGGGGTGGCGGCGGTCAGCCCGGAAGTGCGGGATTCCGCCCAAGTGATGGCCGGCAATCAAAACACGCGCGTCAACGTGACCGGGGTCAGCGAGGAATACGCCGACATCCGCGCTTGGAAATTCCTTTCGGGTGAGAACTTCACCGATGTGGATGTTCGGTCCGCGAACAAAGTCGCCTTGATCGGAAAGACCACCGCGACGACACTTTTCGGCGAGGGCATCGATCCGGTGGGCCAAATCATCCGGATCAAGAATGCCCCCTTTACCGTGGTGGGTTGGCTGGCTCCGAAAGGGGCCAACGCGTTTGGATCCGACCAGGATGACGTCGTCCTTGTTCCCTATACTAGTGCGATGAAGCGATTGACCGGCGACACGCGCTATCGATCCTTCAGCGTTCAACTGGAAAGTCCGCAAGCCATGACCGAGGCCACCAATGAAATTACCACCGTGCTCCGCCAGTTACACCAAATTACGTCGGACAAGGACGACGATTTCACCGTTCGCAGCCAGCAGGACATGAATGAGTTCATGAACGCGAACAATCGCATCATGACGGTGTTGATAGGGGCTTTCGCGGGAATCTCGCTCGTGGTGGGCGGCATCGGCATCATGAACATCATGCTGGTGAGCGTGACCGAGCGCACACGGGAGATCGGGATCCGGCTCGCGGTGGGGGCCAGGGCGCGGGACGTATTGCGCCAATTCCTGATCGAGGCCGTGGTGTTGAGTGTGGCGGGTGGTTCCCTGGGCATTGCCACAGGTTACTGGCTGGCGCCTCTGCTCACGAAGTTCGCGGGGTTTCCCACCTTGATTTCGAGCGGTTCCGTGGCGCTGGCTTTTGGCGTGAGCGCCGTGATTGGCGTGGTCTTCGGTTTTTTCCCCGCGCTCAAAGCCGCCAATCTCGATCCAATCGATGCCCTGCGCTACGAGTAACCCTGCGGTCTTGAGCGCCACGGTTTCGGGTTGAACTCTCGCGCTTCCGCCCGCGCCAACCTGCCGCGGCGATCTCCTCCCGCTCCATGGCCCGCCCTGGGTGGATGCCTGCGCCCCCTGGCAGCACCCTTGCCCGTTGAACTTGCCTTGCCCCTTTGAAGACACGCCCTGAAGCGGCGTGATGAACGCCACGCCCCGGCGCTGCCGCGTGCATCAGCGAAAACCTGTGGATGCCCGGCTCTTCAAGTCCCGATCCGGTGCCTCCCGAAGCCGTTGTCTGTCGTGTGGCACAGGCTGCCCAGCCCCGTGCATCCCGATGTTGTTGGTAGGGCGGGCCTGTCCCAGCCCGCCGCCTACTGGATGCAAAACATCATGCTCCGGCGGCGCGCCGGGACGGACGCGCCCTACCTGCATCACCGGCAACATCGGGATGTGCCGTGCCCAGCCTGCTATATCGCCGACGGTCCGTCGGCCCGGCGGGTGAAGAACGAGGCCCTGCCATTTTCTCCACGTGCCAGGTCCCTTCGTCGCCCCGCAGGTTGCGGCAGCTTGCGCCACAACAGACAGGGCTGTCTGTGTCAACATGACAACCCGGTCACCGAGAACCTCTGGATGCACCATCATCTCGGCAACAGGTGAGAAGAATCTCGCCTCTTCCACTGAGGAGTCCCATGTTGACCGGCTCATGGGAACCTTGATCGCCGCGAACGAGATCTCCGTCGCCTTCGACCACCGGGTCGTTCTCGACCGGGCCTCCCTGGCCATTCACGAAGGCGACCGGGTGGGGTTGGTTGGACGCAACGGTTGCGGCAAGACCACCTTTCTGCGGTTGCTGGCCGGCGAGCGAATTCCCGACGATGGCGAAATCACCCGCCGCCGTGAGTTGGTGGTCGGTTACCTTCCGCAGGACTTCGCCCTTGATCCCGCCGCCACGGTGCATGAGAACGTGCGTGCCGGCGCCCGCCACGTGATCGACCTGATCGGGGAATTCGAAGCCTTGCCTCACGACTCCCCCCGCCACGCCGACCTTGAGCATCGTATTCAGGCGCTGGAGGGATGGACCCTCGACCAGCGCCTGGCCACAGCCATGGCGCGTCTGAATTGTCCTCGTCCCGACGCGCGAGTGGGGCCGCTTTCCGGAGGCGAAAAACGGCGGGTAGCCCTCTGCCGCGCCCTCGTGGCGCGGCCTGATTGTCTCATCCTCGACGAACCGACCAACCACCTGGATCCGGATGCCATCGAATGGGTCGCGGAATTCCTCGAGGAATTCCGCGGTGCTTTTCTCGTGGTGACCCACGATCGCTATTTCCTGGATCGAGTCGTCCACCGCATGGTCGAGCTCGCGAACGGGAAATTTTTCTCTCACGAGGGGAATTACTCCGAATATCTCCTGGCCAAGGCGGAAAGGGAATCCTCGGACGCGTCGGTGGAACGGAAGAGGCAGGCGTTTCTGCGCCGGGAACTCGAATGGGTCCGGGCCGGAGTCCGAGCTCAACGTCGCAAATCGAAGATTCGCTTCGAGCGTTACGACGAGGTCGCTGCGAACGAGGGGGTTCGGGTGGAGGCGGACATGGAGTTGGTGATCCCCCCGCCGCCACCGCTTGGCAATCGCGTGGTCGATATCACCAATCTCGGAGTCGAGTTGGGTGGAAAACGGCTGATCCGGAATTTTTCTTTCTCGTTCGAGAATGGACGGCGGGTCGGTGTGGTGGGAAGAAACGGACTCGGCAAAACCACGTTTTTGAAAGTCATTCTGGGGGAAATCGAGCCGATCGAAGGAACGGTGAAGCCCGGTTCACTGACGAGATTCAATTATGTGGACCAGGGCCGGATGCAGCTTCGGGAGGAATTCACCGCCTTGGAAGAAGTCAGCGATGGCACCGAATTTGTGATTTGGGGCGAGGCCCGGCTGTCCTTGCGGGCCTACTTGAAGCGTTTCTTATTCGATGACGACCGCATGACCACGCGCGTCAAATACCTCAGCGGGGGAGAGCGGAGCCGGTTGCTCCTGGCGAGGATCCTCAAGAACGGCGGCAACTTCCTGATCCTCGACGAACCCACCAATGACCTGGATCTTTCCACGCTGCGTGTTTTGGAAGAGGCGTTGATTGCGTTTCCGGGCGCCGTGCTGGTGGTCAGCCATGACCGCTACTTTTTGAACCGGGTTTGCACCGACGTGCTGGCTTTCGAAGGAGAGGGACGGGTTGCGCACAGCGTGGGGGACTACGACTATTATCTGGAAAAACGCGCCCGAATGGAGGCTGGTTCCGCGAGGAAGATTGAAACGGATCGTAGAGCAGGAACCCAATCCGCGCCGACTTCGAACCTGACCGCGAAGCCCCGGAGACCGGGAAAACTCTCGTTTCAAGAGGGCCGGGAACTGGAGGGCATGGAGGGTCGGATTCTGGAAGTCGAAGCGGAGATTGCCCGGATTGAAGGCCTCTTCGCCTCGCCGGATTTCTACCGCACGCACACCACCCAGGCGAAAACGATGACCGAAACCCTGGACAAACAACGCCAAACGCTCGCCCAACTTTACCTGCGCTGGGAGGAACTCGAGCAGATCAAAGCAGGGAGTTGAGGTTTTCATTTGACTTCAAAGACATGACATTGTATATACAAAGCAAGTACATGGCGTATTCAATGTCATCTCAATATCCAGAAAGTCTGCGATATGGAATTCGATTGGAACAATCCGCCGATTGAGTGGAGCAATTCTTTAACGTTGCGCGACATCGAGGAGTCGTTTGAAGATCCCTTTGCCATCCGTTTACTGCCCGATTCGCCACGGTTTGCCGTGCAGGCGCGGTATTTCAATCTGGGACGAAGTTCGGGCGGGGTGGGAATTTTTAGCGTTTACCGAACCAACGGCAAACAGATCCGGGTTATTTGCGCTCGGATCATGGAAGCCGAAGAGAACTTTTTTTATCAACGCAAGCTGAACGTCGCACTGGCCGCTTAAAGCGCAAAGCATTGCCATGCAAGTGTTAACCAAATGGGAAGAGGTTCCGGTGTTCGACAGTGAAATGTCGGAAGCCGCCTATTGGGCCGAAACCCGGGTCGATCTTCGTTTGATGGAGACGTCCGTGGCTGCCGGTGCGGAAAACACGGAGTCCGTGACCATGAGTCTGCGTATCGATCCGCGAATGCTGTCCAAGATCAAGCGCCTCGCGCGGTCGCGCTACCTGAACTACCAGAGCATGATCAAGCAATGGTTGAGCGAACGGTTGGAAGAGGAGTTGAAGTGAATTGCTTACGCCGGCCCAAACTCCCATGAGATCCCTTTGCCACCCCATCGAAGCTCGCCTCGGGAAGGCGTTCACGTTGATCGAGCTCCTGGTGGTGATTTCGATCATCGCGGTTCTGGCAGGATTGACCACTTCGGTCGCGGGGCGGGCGACTTCGGCGGGACGGATTTCCCGGACCCGCGGAGAGCTTCATCAGCTCCAAACCGCCATTGACGCCTATCAATCTCAATTGAATTTCTTTCCCCCGGACAACCGGATGAATCCCGCGGTCAATCCCCTGTTTTACGAATTGAGCGGGGTGGTTACGACCGATGGTTTGACTTTCCAGACCAAGAACAGTTCGGAGAAAATCTCCTCGACGGCCTTGAAAAACTATTTCGGCGTGGAAGGCATCCTGAACCAGGCCAAGGAGTCTCGAAATGCACGATCTTACGCCAACTTCAGGTCGAGTCAGTACGCCGAAATCAGCGTGAATCCCGACGTGGAAGTGCTGGTCGCCCCGGTCAAGATGCCTTTGGCGATCCAGGGACGAACCCTTGTCCAGCCCATCCCCAACAAGCCGGGGTTGAATCCATGGAAATACGTTTCAACCAGTCCGACGAACAATCCGTCCCGCTACGATCTTTGGGTAGATTTGATCATCGCGGGCAAGACCAACCGCGTGGGCAACTGGTGAGGCGCCGAAGACTTGAACCTATCATTCCTCGAACCATGAACTGTAAAACACTACCTCTTTCCGGGCTTCGCCGCGGCTTTACGCTCATCGAGCTGTTGACGGTGATCAGCATCATCGGGGTGCTGGCGGGTTTGCTCATCCCGGCCGTTTCAAAAGCCAAGGTCAAAGCACAAGTGGCGCGGGCCAAGACCGAAATCAAGGGAATCGAGGCCTCCATCGCAAGCTACGAGGCACATTATCACCGATACCCGTCGTCTCCTGCCGCCCGCAGAGCCGCCAGCCCTGACTTTACCTACGGCACCGCGCACGACGCCGAAGGAGACGGGAGTTTCATCATTCTGAACGACAAAAAGGGCAGGCCCCTCGCCTCGATCGGCAATAACGATCTAAGGCTGTATCAGAATAGCAACTCGGAGGTGGTCGGCATCCTGCGGAACCTCACCAAGTTCCGAGATGGACGCGAAAACACCGCCAATCGCAACTCGTCTCAGAACCCGGACAAGACCGACTTTCTCAACGCCAAGGACGTCGAAGGATTTCTGCCCGGTGGGATCGGACAAGACGGCGTCTATCGCGATCCCTGGGGCGCTCCTTACATCATTTCCATCGATCTGAACGCCGATGGCAAATGTCAGGACGGATTCTACCGCAAACAAGCCGTTTCGATGATTTCCGGCAACAAAGGACGCAACGGATTGTCGCGTTTGAACGGAGTGGACACGTTTGAATCCAGTTCGCCCATCATGGTCTGGTCGTTGGGGCCGGACGGCAAAGCCGACGACAAGATCTCCGGTGACTTGGGCGTGAATAAGGATAACATCGTAAGCTGGTGATCCCTGTCATGGTTGGCCCTGTCTCTGCTTTGATTTGAGCATGAATCTTCACCTCCCACTCTCCGCCCGGTCCGGGCGCGGGCTCCGGCTCGCGTTCAGTTTGATCGAGTTGCTCGTGGTGATGGTGATCATCGGCATTCTGGCGAGGATCGCACTGCCGGCGTTCAAAGGATTGGGGCAGGGCAATGTCTCCGCCTCCGCGAATCGACAATTGCTGGACGAACTGGCTTTCGCCCGCCTCACCGCCATCAACGAGCGGACCACGGTTTACATGGTCTTCGTGCCGTTGTTGAGCCAGGCCGACGCCCAGGCTCATCGCGTCAAGTTGCGCACCCCGCGCCAGCTCCGGCAAATGACCAATGTGTTAGGCAAGCAACTGACGGGCTATGCCCTCTTCACCAAGCGGGGGGTAGGTTCACAGCCAGGCCAGTTGAGCCCGCGCTATCTTACCGAGTGGAAAGCATTGCCGGAAGGAATGGTTTTTCAGCAGGGAAAGTTCGTACCGGCTACCGGCAGGATGAACGTCTATCAGAAGCCGTTCTGGTTTGATGCATTCCCGTTTCCGTCCGCCGATGCACCGGAATTCAGGCTGCCCTATCTCGCGTTCAATTCGTCCGGCCAGCTCGTGGGTTCCCAGGATGAGATTATCCCTCTCAGCCGCGGGACCGTGTTTTTCGGCCGCGATGCCGAGGGCAACGCCGTGGGGCAGGCGGACGTGGACATTTCACCGAAGGATAATACGAACTCCGTGCTGCGCGTCGGCTGGCTGACGGGGCGCGCGAACGTGATCAAACCCGTGCTGCCATGAAGATTCCATCGCTGCACCGATCCCGAATCCGAAGCGCCAGCGGCTTCACCATGATCGAAATTGCGCTCGCCCTGGGCGTGGTGGCCTTTGCCTTGGTGGCGCTGATCGGGGTGCTTCCCACGGGGTTGACCGTGCAGAAGGACAATCTCGAGGACACGATCATCAATGAGGATGGAACCTTTCTGCTCGAAGCCATCCGCAGCGGTTCCCGGGGGGCGAATGAACTGACGAATTTCGTCGAGGCCATCACCGTGTCCAATCGAGTCGACGGCTCCACGACATTCACCAACGACCCTCTCGCGACTCGCTTTCTCACCAATGGAGCGGCGGTGATCGGGCGGCTCAGCACGCCCAAGTACAGCGTTCGATCCGACGGGACCTTTCTGGAGAACCGCGTTACCGCGCGTGTGCGCGCCATCAGCGGCTCCGCCATCAGCCGGGATCCGGCGTTGAAGGATTTTGCGTTTGTCTATCAGGCGACGGTGGAGGTCGTGCCTTTCCAACTGTTGCCGCGAGAGGCGCTCGATGACCAGGCGGGAGGCTTGTCGGCCTTCGAGCGGGAATCGCGGGCGGCGAACCGGCGTCTGACGGAGCAAATGAGCGTCAATTCCTGGGAGATCCGCTTGAGCTTGCAATGGCCGCTTTATCAGGAAAAGGGCCAGTGGCGGGTGGGCCGGAACCAGAAGACTTTCCGCACCTTCGTCGCGGGCCAGCTTGTGACGCAGAACGGACTTTCCTTCATCGTCCCGAACACCTTCACGCGTTTGGAGCCTCCCAAAGCATCTGGAAAATGAGCGCCCCTGTTTCCCATCGCGCGTCCAAACGAGTGGCCGGCTTTACGGTGATCGAGCTGCTGGTGGCGGTGTCCGTGCTCTCCATCATCGTCTATGTGCTCTTCAGCATTTTCAACCAAACGCAAAAGGCGTTGCGAAGCAACATCGCCCAGGTCGATGTGCTCGAATCGGGGCGCGCCGCCATGGAGTTGCTCATTCGCGAGGTTTATGAGATGAGCCCCACGCCGGCGCCGCTGGTGGCGGAAAGCGAGCTTCGCAACAGTTTTCCATTTCAAATCAACTTCATGAGTTATTTGAGCCCGCGGAACAGGCGAAGTCCCGTGGGCATTCCCTTTCCCCCGCCCCCTGCAGTCCAGCCCCAGGAGCCTTATCCCGCGTTGATCCAGGATCTGCTGACGCCGCCCCTGATCCGGAACAATGTCGTGCAAGACCTGTTTTTCATGACCCATCAGCAGCGGAGTTGGAAAGGCATTGGCTTCCGTGTGCTGCCCGACCATACGCGGACGAATGATGATTCCTGGCGGCAACGGGAAGTGCGCTCACTGTATCGATTCGAAACGCGCGCTCGTGAATTCGACGTGACCACGTCCACCCGCAATCCGGGTTGGAGTTTTCTCCGGGCGGCGCCCCTGCCGGAGAACGACCCCACCAATTTTTTCAAGATCGCGGACGGCGTCGTTCATTTTCGAGCCACCGCCCTGGATTTCAAGGGCCGCCCGTACGATTACCTGATGCGCCGGACCAACGCCCCGGCACCCCTGGGGCTCCCGGCAAACCTGTTCGTGAACGACCCCTTGTACGCGAGCAATGTTTATGTGCTCAGAGACTCGCGCGACTTTGAAACCGCGACGGTCTTCGTCATGGACGCATTGCCCAGCTATGTGGACATCGAACTGGGAATCCTCGAGCCGAAAGTGGTCGAGCAGTATTATGCGATTCCCGATCTGAACCAGGGACGCGAATTTTTGCGTAAACAAGCCAGCAAGGTTCACCTCTTTCGCAAGCGAATCCCCATCCGCGCCGGCAACCGATGAAGAATAAGAATCAAAGCGGAGTCGCGCTCGTTCTGACCCTGGTCCTCCTCGCCGTGGTCACGTTGATGTCCGTCCTCTTTCTCGGCATGAGCCGGCGGGAGCGCGCTTCCATCCGCGTCACGGAGGATCAAACCGATGCTCGCCTTGCCGCGGACACCGGCCTGGCGCGCGCTCAGGCGGAAGTGGCGGGCCGCATCATGGCGGAGAGCAACTTCTTCAAGTACGACTTGATGGTGTCCACCAACCTCATCCGCGCGGCCGGATTCGACCGTTCGTTGGGCACCAATCCTTTGAACGTGGCCTATCTCAACGCGGACAATGGAGGCGCGTTGGGGGGTGATGACCTGCGGCGGATGCTGTCGAATCTGCGCTATTCGCCTCGGGCCCCTGTTTTCGTGCCCACCAACGGGCCGAACACCAACGATTTCCGATTCTATCTCGACCTCAACCGCAACGGCAGGTTTGAGGAAAACGGGCTGGTGACGATGGTCGATGACCGCGGGGTGGCGATTCAAGGCCAGGATGGGCGGCCGTCCCGGACCCCGATGGTAGGGGATCCGGAATGGGTCGGCGTGTTGCAGCATCCGGACAGCCCCCATTCGTCCACGAACCGTTTTATTGGACGCTACGCTTATATCGTGATGCCCGCCGGCAAGTCGCTGGATCTTAATTTTATTCATAATCGGTCCAAGTTCACGACGGACCGGATCCTGGCCAACGAAGGGTATCATCGAAACCAGGGTTTTGGGTCCTGGGAATTGAACCTGGCGGGTTTCCTGAGGGATCTGAACACGAATATGTGGGACTACGCCTATGCCTATCAGAATTTGGCATCTCCTAGCAGCGGGTTTGCCTTCAATGACGCCAATGCCTTGCTGGCCTATCGTTACCAGGACAGTCTGAACAACCTGGCCAGTGTGCGGGCCATCTTTACCCAGAACGGCGCCAATGCGTTTCGATTCGACCGAATCGACGGTTATGCCCGGGCGGTTCAGGGGGACACCCCGCCGGGCGCCAGCGATCCCGACAATCCGGACTTTCGATGGGCGGGCAGCGACAATCCGAGGGATTTTATTGACATCATGGAACTGTTCGACGGGGACGATTCCCGCGGAGGGTTCACGAACCGTTTTCGGACCCCTAGTTTCCGCCGGAGCACCTATGATCGATACACCACGTACCGCGCTTTCGCGCAATTGGGGGTCGATTCGGCCCCGGTGAACCGGGGCAAGATTCATCTTCACTATGATACGGTCGCGGCACGTCCGACCAACTCGATCGCGTGGGAGCCGGTGGCCTTCTTCACGAATGCGGCGCTCCGGATTTTGCGGTCTGAGTTGGTGGCCGTCACCAATGGCAATACCAAGGATTATTACATCGGGGAGTATCTTTTCCGGCCCGGAATCCCAGTGACCCATGAACTCGTCCTGACCAATCTCTCGATCCCCATCTTTCCCTTCAACGCTTACTCCCCCGCGGTTCATCGCGCGTTGCAGTTGTCGGCGAACATTTTCGACGCCACGACCAACCGTGTTGATAATGGCTTTGTTTTCCCCTCCGTTTTTCGTCCGGTGTTCATTCGAAGCGGAACGAACATTTTTATCTCGGGTTATCGTGAAGTGGGTCGCGGTGGCGGCGATGGAAGAGGTGAATGGAGCAGTCTTCCCTGGCTCGATGTGCGCGTGCCGAACCAGAATTCGCGCATCGGGAACACCACCCACGCCAACGTCCTTGGTGTCCCGTGGATCATCGGGGCCAAGAAAGGGTTTCCCAATTTCAACGAATACCAGCTCCAAACGGCGGCTCAGGTCACGCGGAAGCTTGAGTTTCGCAAAAAGTCCTTCACGGACCGGGGACCGTTCGATGTGCATCAGATGTACATCGTGGGGGTTTCCAACACGTTCGGCGTTGAAACATTTCATTCCTACACCAACGATTACACGCGCCCCACGCGCCTGCTGATCACAAACTCCGTGGCGGGCGCCTTATGGGACCGGCGAGCCAACCGGGCGTTGGGCACCCTCAACCGGACCATCTCGCGGAACGAGATTCGGACCTGGCGGGCGGGCGAGATTTACGTTCCGTTTGCCACCAACATGGTGTTCATTCCCGATTCTGCTTACTTTTCGCTGCCGAGCGGTGACTTGCGTCCGCTCTCCACGCGTCCCACCTTCGATCCCAATCCGCAGCATCCCACTCCGGAATGGGATCTGATCATCACCAATCGACTGACCATGATCGCGATCGATGAGGCGACCCGGCGAGTGGTGGATTTCGTCAACTTCGATCAATTGCCCAGCGGATTCAATGTGACGACGAATCTGCTCAAGGAGCCAAACGTGCTGAGCAGCCGTGAATACTCCGACAGCTCTTTTTGGCTCAGCAACCGGCTGAGTAACGCCGAGCTTCCGGCGGGTCACACGAACCAGATCTATGTCTCGTCGAACGATGTTTTGTCGGATACCGATTGGGCCAGTTTTTCACTCAATCCCGTGTCGGGTGCCGACAAACGTAAGGCCATCGACGGCTTTCGCATGTTCCTTGGCTTGACGCCGTTGTTCTCGAGCGGACGCCTTCAGCCTTCCACGAACTTGGTGGTGCAAGTGCCGTTTTCACCGTCCCGCAAGTTCCTCCAGACCATGAGTTGGCAGGCCAACGATCCGTTGGTGCACACGCATATTCTGGATTTGACGCATGAGGATTACAGCAACCCGGATCTGGTCATTCCGTTGAAGCCGCCTTTGACGGTGGAAAGCAAATCGAATCTGGGACTGATGAACCCGCGTTACGAACCCTGGGGTGGATCGAGCAACCGGACAGATTCGCCATCGTACTATGACATCCGCCACAAGGATCCGCTCGTGCGCAAATCAGATGATTGGGCGTTTCCGACCAACAAGTTTCCGACCATCGGCTGGCTGGGCCGCGTTCACCGCGGGACGCCCTGGCAGACCGTTTATTTGAAGGCCTCGGGGCCCCTGGACACCAATTCGTGGTGGAAGTGGGCCGGCACCCTGGGCACACATCCAACCAACGACTGGAAGTTGATGGACCTCTTCACGGTGGCGCCGAACAACAACGCCGCGCGCGGGCTGTTGTCTGTCAACCAGACCAACATCGCGGCATGGTCCGCTGTGTTGAGCGGGGTGAATTTGACCACGAACACGGTTGCCCCTGCTCAGATCAACCGGTTCACGAAGGCCGAGTTCGGCACCCTGGTGGCCGAACCCGCGAGTCCGCAATTGCAAAGGATCGTGGGCGGGATCATGCGTGGACGCACCAATTGGTTCGGTGGGGTCTATCCGTACTTGGGTGCGGTGTTGTCCGTGCCCGAGCTCACGGTGGGGAGCCCGTTCCTCAACTTCACGAATTTGAACCAGGTGCGCCATGGCATCGATGACGCGGCCTACGAACGCATCCCTCAACAGATCATGTCGTTGTTGAAGGCGGACGAGCCGCGCCTGGTGGTGTACTCCTTCGGCCAGGCCCTGAAGCCGGCTGGTCCCCCGTTCAGCCCGCCCTCCATTGTGGCCGGCGGTCCGTTTTACGGGTTGTGCACGAATTATCAGGTGACGGGGGAGGTAGTCACCAAGACGGTGTTTAGGGTGGATGGGACCGTGCAGCAACCGAGGATTGTGGTGGAGACCCACAACGTGCTGCCTGCGGAATAGGCGCGAATTCGAAACATCATAGGTATGCGACTCAACAGCCGTGCCTGGTTTGCGATCAGCCTGCTGCTCTTTGTGGCAGGCGGTGTGCTCTGGCACTTGGGAGAGAAAAAGAGGAAGGGCAGGGAGCCCGTGAGAATTCCTGCGGAATCAAGACCCGCCCTGCCTGAGTTGCGCAGCGTCGCTTCATCGGCGACTCCGGTGGCTGCCGTGCCGACGAGTTCAAAAGCCCCTTCGAAGAGCTCCGACCGGTCGGTTGCCTTGCACCCGCACCGGCTGCGCAATTCGGCCGAGCCCTACCGGGACCTGATGCGGAGCGACGCGGCGATTCTGTTGCGCAACGCCGCGATCAACAGCACCAACGGCGTGTCGATTGAACCTCCCCATTCGTTGCGCGCCGAGGGCGATCCTGGCAGTTACGTGGCGCAATCGCGCGGTGTGGCCGGGGAAGCCTTTCGAGAAGCGCTGCGAACTGCCGGAGCCACCATTGTGGCCTATGTGCCGAACAACGCGTTCTTGATCCGCGGCTCGGCCGGGACGGCGTCGAAATTGAAACAGGATACGCGGATCCAGGCCGTCATTCCGTTCGAGCCTTACTTCAAGCTCGATCGAACGTTGCTTGATTTGGCACTGGGCACCCAGTCGCTTCCGGACCAAGCGCGGTTGAATTTGCTGCTGTTCGCCGACGAGGCCGAGGCCACCGTGGAGCGGTTGGGGGCGATGGGCGTTAGATTAGAGTCGCGTGAGCGTTCCCCGTTCGGCGAGTTGGTGAAAGTCGAGCCGACTGGTGTCGATTGGGTTCGCCTGGCTCATTTATCCGGAGTGCAGGCGATCGAAATCAGCCGCGCGCGAGTGCCGGTGAACGATCTGGCAAGGGTGCGGCTTGGGCTCGCTCCCGACACCACGAACAGCGCGAACTACCTCGGGTTGACGGGCAAAGGGGTCCTGGTGGGGGTGAATGACAGCGGGGTGGATGCCGGCCACCCCGATTTGGACGGACGCATCAAGACCACCGGCACGAACAACCTGACGCTGAGAGACCCGGACGGCCATGGAACCCATGTGGCGGGGATCATCGCGGGGAGCGGGAAGCAATCCGGCACCGTGTCGAACGCGCCGGGATCAATCTTGGGCGCGAATTTCAGGGGCAAAGCGCCCGAGGCCGATATTTTTGCGCTTTATATCGGAGCCCGGCGGCGCGGGTTGTCTGTCTCACGTGATGTGAACGATTCGTTTCTTCAGGAGACCGCCGCGAGAACCAACGTTTTCATCTCCAACAATAGCTGGGCTTACGTGGGTGCGAACGATTACGAATCCGCCGCGGCTTCTTTCGACGCCGCGGTGCGCGATTCCCTGCCGGGTTCGACGGGTTCCCGCCCGATGACCTATGTCTTTGCGGCCGCGAACGAGGGCGAGGGGGACGATCAAGGGTTGGGCGGCTTGGCCCAGACCATCATGTCCCCGGCCACGGCCAAGAACGTGATTAGCGTGGGGTCGGTGGAATCCCCGCGATTCATCACGAACGCCCTCATCACAACCAATATCTCCGGCACGAACGTCGTGATTCGGACCAATCAGGTTTTTTTGCGCGAATCGGACTCGAACGACGAGGTCTCGAACTTCTCCAGCCGCGGCAACGTAGGCTTGGAACTCGAGGGTGAGTTCGGGCGGATGAAACCGGACGTGGTGGCGCCGGGAAGTTACATCGCGTCGGCCCGGTCCCGGCAATCGACCATCGATACGAACAACACGTCCGGGCGGCTGGATGATGAAATGAACCGTCCGTTCGAGCCTCATTACGTGATGGTGTCGGGTACCAGCATGGCGGCTCCGGCGGTGGCGGGATATCTGGCCCTCGTGCAGGAGTTTTTTGAGCAACGATTGAGCCGTACGAACAGCCCCGCGCTGATGAAGGCGCTGCTCATCAACGGATCACGGTCGCTGGGACGCAAATACGATCTGAGCCCGCGTGGATTGATCACCTACCAAGGGTGGGGCCAGCCGAGTCTCACGAACTCGATCCCCTCATTCTATCAGACTTTCGCGGGCAAGCCCGGTTCCGAGGGCGTGCTGGGATCGCCGGAAGTCAATGAGGTTCCGCATGTTTTCCTGGACCAAGGGACCCATTCCCCCTCAGCGCGCGACGCCGGACTTCTCAGAGCGCACGCGCTGGCGACCGGGGAAAGTGACGCGTTCGATTTGCGTCCCTCCGAGCCTGGTCGGGTGTTGCCGATGCGCTTGACCTTGGTCTGGACCGATCCGCCTGGAAATCCGGCGGCGGCGGTGAAGCTCGTCAACGACCTGGACTTGGTGGTTTCGAATACAGTGACCCGGCAGGTGTACTATGGGAACAATATTGAGCCCGGCAGCGATTTTAACACCCCGAGCGACACGAACAGCCCTCCGGCCACGGACTTGGTGAATAACGTTGAAAACGTGATTCTCCCGCCACCCCTGGGCGAACACTATGTCATCACCGTGCGGGCCAAGCGGGTCAATGTCAACGCGGTGACGGCCAACAGCAGTGGGATTGTTCAAGACTACGCCCTGGTGGCGTCCATCGGTGACGGCGAGGTGACCAACGCTTTTCGATTCGCCCGCCCTGTGCCTTTGGTGGCGGAAACGGCCCCTCCTCCTCCGCTCATCTCGGTGACCAATGGTGTGGCCTTGTTCAATCAGCGAGTCGGCGCCCAATTCCCGCTGACCAACAACACCCTGGGCCAGGTCAGTCAATGGAACTTTTATGTGTTCACCAATCTGGTGCTGTCGAACAACATCTCCGGTCTGACCAACGGCAGCAACGTGGCCTTCGTGACCTTCTTCCCGCCCAATCTGGGCAAACCCCGCCAAGCGGAATCCGACCTGGACCTTTACGTCTCCACCAATTCCGCTCTGACCAATTTGGATCCGGCGGCAGTGAGCGCGTCCAGCAAGTCCACCGACCGAGGCGGGACGCAGGTGGTTTTCTTTACCAATGCCCCTTTGGGAGCGGTGTATTACGTGGCGGTAAAATCCGAAGATCAGCAGGCAGGCGAATTCGGCCTTTACGGGCTCTCCACGGACCAGCCTTTCACCCGGGTCAACCCCGATGGATCGCAAACGATTTTGGGACTGCCCCTGAATGCGCCGATTCCGGACGGTTCTCCGGAACGTCCCGCCGCCGCGGTGGTGATCGGCATCGGCACCACTCCCATCACGATCCTGCGCGCCCGCGTGGAGAACCGGATCATCCATGAATCGATCGGGGACTTGACGGGCAATTTGAGCCATGGAGACAGATTTGTCGTGCTCAACAATCATTATTCCTTCGCCGATCCGACGGTGACGAATCATTACTTCCTCTATGACGATTCGAATGCGGGCGATTTTCGCAGCGGTTCGAGGCCGACAGATGGACCTGGCAGCTTGAATGATTTCATGGGAGAGGAAGGCCGGGGCGTATGGCTGTTAAACATGGTGGACAACAGTCCAAGCCACGGCGGAACGAATGTCGCCATGAACATCTTTCTGGATCCGCTGCCGGATCTTGGCAACGGTTCGGAGTTCAGGGGCACGGTGCTGGCGAACCAGTGGAACCTGTTTTCCATCGAAGTGCCGTCGGATGCCCTGAATTTTACGATTCATGTGGCGCAAATGACGGGGCCGCTTGATGTGTACGCCCGCTATCGGTTTGCCCCGACCCTGCTTGACTATGACAAAGCGGCGTTCCTGAGTCCTCCTGCGGGTTCCTTGTTTTACGGTGAAGGAGACCAGCCACCCTTGCGCCCGGGCCGCTACATCATCGGGTTGTACAATCCGAACGCGGTGCCGGTGAATTTCCGCGTGATTTTGAACATCGAACGCAGTCCGCGGGCGGAGTTGGTGCAGACCTACTCGCCGGAGGGGGAAGGCCAGCTGATTCTGGACGACGCCTTGACGCTTTCAGATGTGCAGGTGGGTGACAATCGGCAGGTCGTGCGGGCGAGGGTCGGGGTGCGGATCGACCATCCCCGCGCCGCCGACTTGGTGCTGAGGCTTGTCAGTCCAGGCGGGACGCGAATCTTGCTCTCGGAGAACCGGGGCGGGCTGGACTCGCTGGGTTTTGGATCGGGAGACGGCACCAACATGGTCTTTGGCGGTTTTGCCGAGGACACCAATATCGTGGCTGGACCGATCAAGTACGCCCGCCCGCCCTACACCACGACCCTCACCGTCCACACCAACGTTTTATCCAACTTCGAGAACTCCCTGGTGAGGGTGTATGACGAGGGAGAGAGCATCGACGGATGGCTGGTGGATCGTATTTTCCGTTCGACCAATTCGCCGCTGGACGACTTGAACCAGAGCTTTCCAAGGGTGGCGAACCGACTTGGGCTCGCACAGGAAGGCACGAACTATTTGCAATTGGGCCGGGCGAGAATAACGCGATCCATCCCCACGCGCCCGGGACAGCAGTATCGATTCAGCTTCATTTATCGGACTGACACTGGAGGCACGGTCAACGCCCAAGTGGCGATCGATGGCGGGTTGGCGGCTTTTCTCACCGGAGATCCCGTGCAATGGCAAAGCCTGAACCTCGATTTCATCGCGACCCAGAGTTTGACACGCATCGACATCAGTCCTGCGTTCAATCGCCCGGGCATGTTGCTGGATCAATTTCAGCTCGTGGAATCGAGTGGAACGATTTATTATCTCCCCGAGGAAACGCTGAAACCCCTGGAGGGGGAGACCGCGTTCGGGAGATGGACCTTGCAAGTCGAGGACACGCGGGCGGGACCGGCGGGGGCGACTCTGGCGCCGACGCTCTTCAGTTGGCAACTGCAGCTGATTCTGACTCGTCCGAGCTTTCCGGTCACGCCGTTGCAAGAGGGCGTGTTTGTGAGCGGACAGGTGGCGGGTGACGAGATCCGTTATTTCTTGCTGGATGTGCCGAGGGAGGCCTTTGCCGCGACCAACGTGCTCGCTTCGGCGGGAGACTTGGTGCTGCTTTACAATCCGAGAGGATTGCCGAACGGAACCCTGGCGGGTGACATTGCCATCGACTTCAATGGTGCAGGCGATGTGAATGATCCCGCTGTCGAGTTCCTCATCCTCAACACCAATGATGTGCCTCTTTTGACACCGGGACAGCGGTACTACCTTGGGGTGGCCAATTTGAATCCCCGGGAAACGAACACCTTCGATATCGGGGTCCTGCTGGGACGAGGCCCTTCCAGTGTGATCGGTCCGATGTTGCTGACCAACGGCGTGGCGCGATCGGGCAGTCTCGCGGCGACAAACGCGCTGGATTATTATGAGTTTCGAGTCTCTCCCAACGCCTACAACGCGACCTTCGAATTGATCCCCGTGGATGGCAATGTGGACCTGGTCCTTCGCAAGGCTTTGCCGGTGTCGAATCCACTGCCGACGCCCTTCCTTTACGATTATGCGAGTGGAGAGCCTGGCACGTCGCGCGAGGAGATCATTGTGGTGACGAACTCCGTCCCCGTGCCTTTGACCCCGGGTCCGTGGTATCTCGGGGTGTATAATGTGGACAGCAACCGGGTGAACTACACGGTCAGGGTCACGGAAGCGCTCAGTCCTTACACGATCACCCCCTTGACGAATGGAGTGCCTTTGCGGGCGAGCACCGCGAGGTCCGCGGTGCTGACGAATTACTTCTCGGTTGCCGTTCCGTCGGCGACCAACCTGAGTGTTCGGTTCGATCTTTACGACTTGAGCACAGGCGCGGAATTGATGGCGAAGAAGGGGGACATTTTCGAGATCGACCAATTCGATTTTCGCACCAACTCCGCTCCGAATGGCGCCACTTCATTGACGATTGCGGGGAGCCCGTTGCAAAACCCGGGAGGAACATGGTTCCTGGCGGTGGCGAATCCCGCGTCTCCCAATGTGAACTTCACCATTCGGGCGACGGTGCTGACCAACGGTGAGCCTTCGATCCTGGTTTTGACCAACGCGGTGGCTCGCACGAACTACCTGTTCGGTTCGGGCGTCGATGGGCCGCTTGATTTCTATCGTTTCCAAGTCAGTCCCCGGGCGAAGTTCGTTGATTTTGAGCTGGGGGTATTGTCGGGCGAGGTGGACTTGTTATTGACGCGAGGGCCTGGGTTGCCCGCCACGAACCGTTCAGATTACACCAGCGCCCTTCCGGCGCCCCAAAACGAAATCATCCGGGTCGCGCGCGGTTCGACCCCGGTTTCATTGGAATCAGGACCTTGGTACGTGGCCGCCTTGAACCGTTCAGACTTTCCGGCCACCTATTGGATTCGAGCGACGGAGACTGACGCTGGCCGGGTCAAGGGCGTGGCGGCGAACACGACCACCACCGAGTACGCGGTGGTAGGCCCCCACGATTACTTCCTCCTCCATGCCAAGGCCGGCCATGCGCTGGCATTGGTTCAGGTGGAATCGGGCTCCACGAACGCGGGACAGCTCGGCTTGCTTTTGAAGAAAGGACTGCCGGTGCCCAGCCCGACCGATTTCCAATTCTTCGACCGTTCAGATGAGAGCGGTGAAGCCTGGATCGGATGGAACCGTCAATCGCTGCCGGTGCCTCTTTCGGCGGGAGAATGGTATGTGGCGGTGGAGAATATCGGACCGGGGCCGCTGCCTTACCGGTTCTCTTACACGGTCTTTGCCGAAGGTGACCTGTTCACCAATCGAGTGGCGCTCACCGTTGGGGAAAGCGCGGACTCTCTTTGCGTGCGCTGGACGGGCGTGGCGGGAACCGCGTATGTGGTTCAAGGAACCACCAATCGAGTGAATCCGGTCTGGACGCTAGTCTCCGGCGCCATCCTGGGCACGGGATCGGAGCAAAGCGTTTGTTTAGCGAAGCCCACGTCTTATGTGGAGTTCAGGATCTTGGATGGAAAGGCGGCACCGCCCCCGCCTCCGCCCGCCAACTTGGCGATCTCACCCTCGGTCAATGTGACGCCTGAAAGTTTTTGTCTGAGCTGGGCTTCCACACCCGGAATCACCTACCGGGTGGAAGGAAAGGCGGATTTGTTGGATGGAACTTGGGTGGCGGTCTCGCCTTCCATCGTGGCGGCTGGGAACAGCACGGCCTATTGCGTGCCTTTGGCGAATCCAAGCCGGTTCTTCCGAATCGTGGCGCAGTAGGGATGTAAGCGTTCGCGCCCCACCGCGACGAGAAGCCGCAGACGGAAGAATATGAAGGGGCGCTAACCCGCATATTTCATGCACGGGACGCCCGGTGAGGACACCGGGCCTACAAACACGGAGGCAGTCGCGATGGTAGGCCGCGTGCCCTCACGCGGCGTACTGTCGCGGATTCAAGCTCAGCATGAAATATCCGGGCTAAGATTGGCCCAGTCCGCCTACAATCTTGTGTTGAAGCGGCTTCCACCTCGTGCATCAGGAGGTTGTCTGTAGGGTGGTGCAGGCTGCCCAGCCTGACGTATCGCCGACGGCCCGTTGGCCCGGCGGGTGAAGAACGAGGCCTTTCCATGCTCTCCACGCGCCGGGTTCACTTCGTCGCCCGGCAGGCTGGGCAGCCTGCGCCACAGCAGACAGGGCTGTCTGCGTGACCACGAAAACCCGGTCACCGACAACCTCTGGAGACACCGGCTACCAGCTTCCTCCCGACCCAGGATCTGGAGCCTTTTGGACCTTTCCCAAAGGATCCTTGGCTGAGAATCGGAAATCCAGGATCGATCAATCCTTTCCTGGATCGCGCCCGAGTCCATGCCCGTTTCCAGGATCGAGCAGAAACGAGACGAGGTCGAGGACTTGATCCTGCTGGAAAACGTTGATGATGCCGGCGGGCATGTTGGACAGGGAGGACTTCGCTTTTCGTTTCACGTGGGATTTGGGAATGCGCACCAGCTCCTCCATGGCGGATCCCGTTCGAAGAAACCAAGCATCGGAGGACTCGCGCTCGACGCGTCCGGTGACGGTTTCCCCGTCCCGTAATTCCAACTCGTAGGAAGCAAAATCGTCCGCGACGGACTTCGACGGGTCCAGGATGGACTCGAGGATTTGGATGGGGCTTTGGCGGTTGCCCAGGCCGGTGAGGTCGGGGCCGACAGCGCCGCCGGAGCCGTTGACACGGTGGCATTGGGCGCAACCGATTTTTTCGAAGAGGACCTTTCCGCGTGATGCATTTCCATAAGGCGGCGTGGCGGAGAGGGACGACTCGAAATCCTTCAGGTTCCATTCGCGAACGAATTGGAATTCCGGAGTCAAACTTTGAATCCATTCCTTCATCAAGGCGACGGCCTGGGTGTCCACGCGGGCGCTGACGAGAGGCGGCATTTGGCCTTTGCCACGCCGGGAGAGCCGGTGGAGTAGAATGGATTTCTCGGGAGCGCCCGCGGCAACGACTGCGGCGTCCGGAATGCCGAAGGTATCGTGTTGGGGGCGCGAGCCGATGAGATTCATTTTGGATTCCTCACGGGTGAACTCGAGTTCCATCCGGGCGTTGCCGCCGCCCGCCTCGACGTGGCACACGGAGCAATTGGCGTGCAGATAGGAACGCGCGCGGGCACTCAAGTCCTCACGGTGGTCGTAAGGATTGACGAGCGCGCTCGTCGAAGGTTCGGGCTTGGACGGGGCGCCCTGGAGAATCCCGAGACGGGCGAGGGCGGCGATCTGGTTTTCTCCCGGGCGATGGAAGGAGTTGGTGCGGTTCATCTGAACCAGACTCAGGCCGAGGGTGTAATTGACTGCCCGGGCGTGACAGGCCATGCATTCGGCGCGGCTGGGTATTCGCCATGCTTGAGTCTGGAGGGCTCCGGATTCATCCCGGAATTTCAGAGTGAGATCCTGGCCTGATTTTTCGACCAGGTGCGCTTCGGTTTGTTTTTCATTCCACCGGTAGGAATAGCCGACCCATTCGCCATCCTCTCGGAGCAAAACCCGGGTTTCGACGCGGCGCGGGATTGGAGGCTGGGTGGAGACAAATCCCAACGTGAGGGTTTGGGCGATCACCGAGCCGTGAGCGAAGTTCCATCCGCGGCTGGGGGCGAATGCGATCGTGTTGGTGCCAGGAATGGCGAGCCATCGCTGGGCGTGTGCACCATCGGTCCAAGCCGGGGCGTTCACGTCGTAAGGGATCACACCAGGGGATGGGCTCAATTTTTCGATGGAAGAAAACAATCCGGTCTCGCTCAGTTTGGTGGGAAACTTGGGGCGGGGGCCGCTCGCGGGCCTTGGCTTCAGTTGGTACAAAGCTCCGGCGTGATCGACGATGAGCAGGCGTCCGGATTGATCGACTCTGAACGCTGCGATTTGCAGCGTGGTGTCGGCCAGTTCGCGATTCCAGGTCAGTTTGCCATGGCGATGCCGGGCGCCCCAGATTTTGCCCGTCGAATAGTCGCCGTAAACATAAACCCCGTTGAGGTCCGGCAACGGGTCCCCGTAGTACACCACGCCCCCGGTCAGCGAACGAAAATCGGCGTGGGAATGTTCAATGAGTGGGGCGACGATGGGGGTAGGACCGCGTTTCCGATGAGGATTGAAAGGATGGCTCCCTTCATAGATGCTCCAGCCATAGTTCACCCCTTTCTGGACCAAAGCCGCGCTTTCCCAGAGGTCTTGGCCGTTTTGACCAACCCAGATGTCTCCGTTCCGAGGGTCGATGCCCATGCGCCAGGGATTCCGAAACCCGTAAGCCCACGTCTCGGGACGAACGCCCGGTGTATTCACGAAGGGATTGTCGGCAGGGACGGCATAAGCTCTGTTTCCCTCTGTGCGGTTGACGTCGATCCGGAGCAGTTTGGCCAGCAACCGGGTCATGTCTTGTCCGCTGTCCCACGTGTCGGAGTCGCTTGTGCCATCGCCGCTGGTGATGTAAAGCATCCCGTCCTTCCCGAACCACAGATCCCCTCCGTCATGGCCGGCAGAAAGCCATTCGATGATGATTTGTTCCGAGGCGGGATCAATGCGTTGCGAATCATCGCGAGGAACGGTGAAGCGGGAGATGCGATTCGACCGCGAAGCTTGATTCCAGGGACCGTTGTTGAAGACGTAGAGAAACCGATTGCTCTCGTAACCTGGATGGAACGTCAGGCCATAGATCTGCCGATTGGTTACCGACATGAGAAGGGCGGCCGAGTTCACGTCCGGCGAATTCTGGAAACGCCTGATTTGCCACGGCTTGGGATCTTCTGAACCAAGATCGACGACAAACAACCGGTCCGTTCCTGGCTCCGGAGCGATGTAGATCGGATTTTGCAGCGCCAACCGGGGGAAGACTTTCTCTACCACGTAGGGCGGAGGGGGTTCCGGGGTTCCGCGCAATCGGGAGGTCGTCCAGAGCGGACGCGTGGTGGAATCCGGTTCGGCGGCAAAGGTCGAGCCCATCCCTTGCGCGAGGAAGATGAATGTGACGGCGAGTGGGTGGAGGACGCGATCCTTGAAACCCGCGAGCATGGACTTCGACGACCGTTGGGGAAGGGCTTGGAGCCCAAGGTCTGCTCGAGCATGGCCAGACTTTTCGTAGGGGAGCATGGGTTTGAGCATGGCGCAGAGGCTGGGGCTGGGGCGAGTGGAACTTGAGGGTTGCAAAGAAAAAGCCCGTTTTTCCGTGAGGAAGACGGGCTTTGGAAACGAGTTTTCGCTCGGGGGCGTTCGGGGGCGACCGCGATGTTGATCAGGCAGCCGACTCGACGACGGATTTGAGCTGATTGGCTTCGACCTTTATGATGGCATTTTCCCGTTTGAAGCTTTCACTGGAATCGCTGGCGTGGGCCGCATTGACCATGATGGTGGAGCCGAATTCCTTCCGAATGGAACCCGGTGGGGCCTTGGAGGGGTCGGTCGGGCCGAGCACATCGCGGATTTTGTTGACCGCATCCGGACCCTCATAGATCAAGGCAACGCATTTTTCAGTGCCGGGCTGTGCCAATTCGCCGGGAGCGCAATGAGAAGCCGCGCGGCCTGCCATGAAGGCCACGATGTTGTCGAATTGTTGTTCCCCGAAGAGCGGCCCGAGGATTTCTACGAGTTTCCTCGCGTCTTCGGGCGGTATGACGAAGCCCATTTCCTTTTCAACCATGGCTTTCGTCTTGGCGGCCATCACATCCTTGAGTTTATTCCGAAGGACATCCCGCACGGGACCGTAGAACTCCATGGCCTCGGCGACGCTCATGCGGTGGACTTTGATCGCAACGATGGAGAGACCGGTGCGCGAGAAGAAGTCGATGACATTGCCGGGACGTCCGGTGGGGAACCGAAAATTATCGGGCTTGATCAGGACGAGCGTTCTTTCCGGGGTCACGCCCGGCGGGTAAACGATGGTATTCTCCACGAGACCGCCGTCGGAGTCTGAAAAGCGTGTCCAAAGTTTCAGCTTCTGCTCGGCTTCTTCCAAGGATGGGGCGGCGAGGACAGCGGGCTCGAAGTATTGGACTTGTCCGTTGTCGTCCGTGACCAGATCGCCATACGTATCGCGGATTGTTTCGCCTCCGCGGCGGTCGAGGCTAAAGGAACCGACGACGGACCGGATTTTTCGAACCGCGTCTTCTCCTTTGAAGACGAGGAGCATGACTCGGCGGCGCCGGCCGGACTTTGAATCCGGCGCGAAATTCTTCAAGACATAATCGCGGATGAGTTCCTGAATCTTGCGATCTTGGGGGTCCTTGGAAGAGACGATGCTTTCGGCGTACTGCTGGACCAATTCCTGGCTGGGTCCGAACATTCGGGCAGCAACTAATTCAAGCCCGGTTCGTGTGATCAGGCGAGCGAGGATTCCGCCGGTCCGGGATTTGGCAAGGGAGTGGGGGGTGATGAGAACGTAAGCGAGTTGAGACATAGGATCAGTTCAAACCGGTCCCGAAGCCGAAGGAGGTGGAGTCTGGGTGGAAGGTGTTACCGCCTTTCCGCCAAGGATTTTGAACATAACGACTCCGCAGGTTGGACACTTGCCCTTAATGGCTTTGCGCCCATTCTTCATGAGCTCTTCCACCGCGTCAGCGATCTCTTTCTTCGCTTTGCACTTGAAGCAATATCCCTCTGGCATAACCGGAACAGGAGCAAAGTCGTGAATCGACCTCGAAACTGCCGGAAAAGCTTACGGGGGGCTTTGGAGGACCGTCAACGTGGAAATCCCGAGATTTAAGTTGTTTATAATGAGTATATTAGATCAGGAGAATTCCATCGGATTCAGCTCCTGAAGGCCATTTGGGCATGATCCAATGCGGGCCTAGGCCGGATGGGAGGCAACCTTGTACTCTTCTCTCAAGGCTGTTTTAAGGATCTTTCCGGTGGCGTTTCGAGGCAGTGCGGTTTTGAAAACCACTTTCTTGGGGATCTTGTAATCCGCCAAGTGGGCGCGGATGTGGTGCAGAATGGCCTTTTCATCCCCAGTCACTCCATCTGTAAGCGCCACATAGGCAACAGGCTGCTCTCCTTTGCGGACATCAGGCACACCAATGACAGCGGCTTCCTTGATGCCGGGGATTTGATAAATGATTTCTTCAATCTCTCGAGGATAAACGTTGATCCCGTTGACCAGAAGCATGTCCTTCTTGCGGTCGGTAATGAAGTAGTATCCGTCAGCATCGCGGTAACCGACATCCCCCGTGAGGAGCCATCCTTGTCGGATGCATTGGGCGGTTTCTTCAGCGCGATTCCAGTAGCCCGCCATCACATTGCCGCCCCGGACACAAATTTCCCCGACAGCACCGATGTCGAGATGTCGTCCGTCGTCATCTTGGATGCTGACTTCGACATGGGGGATGGGGATGCCGATGGAGCCCGGCTTGCGAACACCTCGAATGGGGTTCAGGGAAACAACGGGGCTGGCTTCGCTGAGGCCGTAACCTTCGATGAGTGGAATGGGGAATTTGCGATCGAATTCCCTCAAAATCTCAGCGGGAAGTGGTGCGGCACCGCTGACGCAAAGGCGCAGAGGAAAATCGGCGGGCAGCTCGGCCTGATGTGTCAGGGCGCGGAAAAGTTGGGGGATCGCCGGGAGGATCGTTCCGCGCTTGGCGCAAATTTCGGACATGATTTGGCGCGGGTGATGGACACCGCCGATGAGCAGAATGGATCCTCCCACCCTGAGGGGCAGGAAGATGCATACACAAAGCATGAAGCTGTGGAACATGGGCAGGAGCAGGATGAATCGATCTCCGTCCACCGCTTCGAGCATCGCTCTGCAACTCTCGACGTTATGGGAGAGATTGCCATGCGTGAGCATGGCTCCTTTGGGACGACCGGTAGTTCCGGACGTATAAATCACCACAGCGAGATCCTGCGATTCCCGTTGGACGGGGGCGGGGAGGTTGGACGGCCGGACTTCTTTGGCTGGAAGGCTTTCGACTTCCAAGACTCCCAGGCCAGGCCTCCTGGATTGAAGGAGAGTGGCCGCGTCCTTTTGATCCGTTTCCGTGATGAGGACGCTGATGCCGCCGTCGTTGAGGATGAATTCGACTTCGTCCGGTTTGAGAAAGTTATTGATGGGGACGGCGACGGCGCCGCAGCGGAGGATGCCAAAAAGAGAGGTGATGAATTCGGGCCGGTTGCGAACCCAAAGGGCGACGCGATCACCGGGTTGAACGTCATGACGGTCCGTGAGGATTTGGCCGACAGCGCCTGCTTGATCCAGCAGGTTGCGATAGGTCCATTCGGAACTATCCCAAAACACCGCCGTTTTTGAGGAATGAGATTGCTCGGATCGAGCCAAAGCAGAGAACAAGGGCGATGAGTTCATGGAGACACGGAGTATTCCGCAGGAGCGATATTTTGCCAAATCCAAACCCCGTCGATTCGCTCGATTTTTGCATTGCTGAAACAACTTGCGCTTCTTCGCTTCCAGGCTAAGCTTGTTTCCAGGGCAAAGTTGTTCGCCTTAGAACCAACTCTCATCACAATCATGAAAAACGTTTCCAAACTCATTGCCGCGTTTGCGTTGGCCACTGCTGTGGCTTTTGCCGCGGACGAAAAGACCATCAAAGGCGAAGGCCTTTGCGCGAAGTGCGAGCTCAAAGAAGCCAAGTCCTGCCAGAATGCGATCAAGGTCAAGGACGGCGACAAATCCATCGTCTATTACCTCGAGCAGAACGACGTCAGCAAGGCGTTCCACAAGAATCTGTGCTCCGGCACAGCGAAGGTGGTCGCGAAAGGCGAAGTGAAAGAAAAGGACGGCAAGAAGATCCTGATTGCGTCCAAGATCGAGCTTGATAAGTAATCCGATTTCGAATCTCTCCAACTCTCCGGTCGAAAGGCCGGAGAGTTTTTTTATGGGCCGAAGGCTTTTTCGGCCTGCAGCCGGTAGAGGCTGACGAGATAACCGTTTTCCCTCCAATCCCCAACCTGAAGCTCGCCACATACCGTCACGGGTTGGTCCAAAACGGGTTTGATGCCGCGCGGAAAGGTGACATTGATCCACTCGTTGATTTTCGGAACTACTCCGTAGCAGCAGAGGTTTTGATCCCGAACGAGCAGGAATTCGACGGCCAATCCTTCGTCCATTTTGAGAGGCAGAATGAATCCGCGAATGGCGACCTTCGCTCGATCGAGGGCGCGAATGTCCTCGGGAATGAGCGCGAGCGCTTCAGCTGAAGCCTGCGCCAGGTTGGTGGAACCGTCGATCCAGCGAGCATCGAGTAGAAATTCAAATCCGGATAATCGTTCGAAACCCAGTCGTTGGAATCCGGCGAGTTCCGAGGATTCGGGTTCCGGGGGCGGTGGAGGCAACGATTTCGAACCGCGGAACTTCGGAGGGGCAATGGGTTCGACGGTGATGGGGTTCGTATCACCCCGGTGCCAGGCCTGCAACTGGCTCTCGACAGCGCGCTTCTGAAAGGAGGCGGGTTTCGGACGTTTCGGCCGATTCGAAGTGGAGACCGTGGTATTGGTTTCTGACGAAAGGAGATTCGTGGCGAATCCCTCCTGACGGATCGGTTTGCCGCGGAGGCCTGGATTCGCAACCGTTTGGGATTTGGACCGTGAGGGCGGCGATAGCCACCACGCAGCGAGAGCGATGATCGCCAAGATCGAAAGGAACAACCGGAAGGATCTATGGCCAACGTTGGTGCTGCCGCGTTGGTTGCTTCCTTTCAAAGGGCGCGATTACTTGGCTGCGGGGAACGAGAAGACGACGTTGGTGAAAGTGGCTCCGCGGACCTTGATTTCTTTGAGAGTGGCTTTGAATGATGTGGCCGTCTTGAGCCAGTCTGCCTGGCCTTCGAAGAGGGAGGTGCTGCCGGCGGTTTCCCCGGTGGCGGAGTTGGCCTTCGGCATCAGCTTGAGCTCCTTTTCGTCGCCCGCCCCCGTGATCCTTAGATCGAGGGACGGAGCGGGGAGCCGAATGAAGTTCTCCATGTGACCATCGAGCACGTAGGCGGAGACCGTGCCGTTGGTGGTGTTGACGAGGAACTCCAATTGCGCGTGATGATCTCCAAGTTCGACCCCGATGCCGCCATGCGGCGGTTCATGGTGATGTCCTCCCCCGCTCGTCCCATGGCTGGAAGAGGATTGCGAGCGGTCAGAGCACGCGGTCAGGGCAAGAACCAAGGTGAGGAGCAACGAACGAAGGGCGGGAAGGTAGAGCGATTGCATGTCGGATTAGGATTTCAGTTGTGCACGGAGTCGATAGAACTGTTGTCGCATGGGCAGAATGCCGAGCGCAAGATTCACGGCAACCCGCTCCAGCGTCGGATGAGGCGCCACGACCCTGGGTTGAACGGGAACTGATTCCGGTTTTTCCACCAGGGCCGATCGTGACTCCAAACTCCATTCGAGGTCGGTGGCCTCGGCATTCCGGGTCCACATTAACTCGATTTCTCGCGGTTCGCCAGAGGAGAGTCGGATTTCGATGCTTTCCGGCTTGGAAGGTCGGGTCGGATCGGTCCCGAAAGCGTATTCGAGAAGATTCGGGAGGCCATCTCCGTCAGGGTCCTGGTCCGGACCGGACTCCGGGGCCGTTCGAGGCCAATGGCGGATCTGCCACGAGGCGAATGGCGAAAGAGCGGGCAGAGGGTGGACATGAACCTCGAACGCGGTGGGGAGGGTCTGTAACTCCTGCCTGTCCTGGAGCCGTGTTCCGAAGGCTTCGAAATGAAGCCGGTAAACGCCCGGCTTGGTGAACCCCCAATTCAGATGTTCGTGGCTGCCGGCAATGGGACGCGTGCGATCCTCCAGGGTCAGTCCGTCGGATGAATTGAATCGAACGTCGAGCGAGCCCAGAGATTCTGCCTGCCAGGCGAAAAAATGGCCCGGACCCTCGACTCGCACGAGTCGCAACTCCAAGCGACCGTCGAAAACGTTTGGGGGAATGTCCTCGGCGGAGATCCCCAGGAGAATGAGGTTGGGATCCTGCGACTGCGGCAGGACCCAAAGCGGGTCGCCTTCTTGTCCAAAGGGGGTTCCGGCTGGAAGTTGAAGGCGCGCTGCCTCCTTCACCAAGAGGAGTGCTTGGTCGGATGTGTAGTTCGTGCGGGCATCCTCGTCACGAAGGACGATGCCACTGAGCTTCCTCTCAGTGGGGTCGAAAAGAATTTTGAAATCGACGTGTTCCGTGGAGAGAACCGTTTTTGGGGTGAAAGCCGCAACTCCAACGGAGCTCAGGATCCAAGCGCAAACCCAGGAAACGGTCAGGCGCCAGCTCGAGGGGGTGGGTCGTTCTGGATCCGGCTTTCCCGGAGATGGCCCGCACTCTTCATTTCTGTTCCTCGGAGTTCGATGCATGGCGACCCGCATCAGACCCTAAAGGATGACACCATTCAAGTCACTGCCGGGGAAGGGTGAGTTTGCGTCCAAGCACAAGGCCCAGGCCCAGCATGAGGAGCAGGACCGGGGCGGGTTCGGGAACGACGTGGAAACGAACGTCCACCGGGGCCGAGGCGACGAAGCGTGCGCCTTCGACCAGAGTGCCTGAAGCCTGCAATACCAGCGTGTAATCACCCGGGGAGGTGAAGGCCCACGAAAAGTCCTGATGTCCGCCGGCCAGAAGGTTCACGGTATCTTCCGGGCTGATTCCATTGCTGGTATCATAGCTGATGGTGGGGGTGGCGGTGACGCCGCTGGTGCGATAGAGGAAGAAGTGACCGGGCCCATTGATCCCGAGGAGGTCCACTCGAAGTTTGTTCTCGGCAAAAACGCCCGGTTCGATCTCTTCGGCGGCGAGGCCCAGGAACGGAAGATTCTCGTCCTCGATTTGCGGCAGGACGTGAATGGAACGACCGGGTGCTCCCAGGAAACTGAATCGCGCATCCGTCGGGACGCGGGAGGCGGCTTTAGAGCCGATCACCAGGACGGCTTCATTGGGGGAATGTTCCTGGTCCGTCGTTTCATCGTGGATGTGGGCGTCCCATGAGTTGTCCTCATATGCGAATCCGATGTCCACGTGTCCCCGTTCGATGCGGACGGGCTGGGCCAGCAGGGGCAGGGGGGTGGCGGTAAAAACGAGGAGAGTCAGTGCGGAGGCGAGGGGAATCGGCTTGGAGTAATGCATAAATGGGAAATTGGGTTTCAAGGTTCGGGTGGCTTGGCAAAATTGTCGTTGAGTTCGATACGCTTTTTGAGGCGGGCCGCGTGGTGAATTTCCAAGTGCCCGTCGGCATAAAGGTAGTTGTCAGGACCGGAGAGTCGTTGCGCGTCGTTGCGTCTGGATCCGTGCCGGTCGGGTTGGATGTCGGTCAGGACTGCATCCCATCCACGAAACCAATTTCGCGAGTGGGTGTGATCGGCAAAGATGCTGGGGCTGACGGTGTCGGCGACCGTGAACACCGTGATGGTGCCGGAGGGCATCTTCAGTTTGGAGAGATTGCGATAACTCTCGAGGACGTTGCCGAAGGGATCGAGCCGGTCCACCGCGATAAATTCGTTGAGGACGTAGCTGGAGCTGTGGTTGGTCAATCTCTCGTTGGATCGAGGATCAGCGGGGCACAATCGGAGGCGATCGACGGCTCCGATATAGGGTCGAAGGGTGAAAATCCAGGATCGATTGGTGTCTCCGATGCCGTGGGTGGTCTCGGGGAACCAACCTGAATAATCGTCCGCGTAGAGCGACAACCCGATGCCGATCTGCCTGAGGTTGGAGCTGCAGGCGGTGCGGCGGGCCTTATTCTTCGCCGCCCCCAGGGCGGGCAGGAGCAGTCCGGCGAGGATCGCAATAATGGCAATCACCACCAGGAGCTCGATCAGCGTAAAGCCGGGCTTGCGGTTGAAGTTTCGGACTGATTTCACGGTACGGAATGGATCTTAAGCAAGGATCCTGGCGCGACGGCGGATTTTGGATTGAGGCAATACGAACTGCCTTGGGATTAGGGGATCGCAAACCGCCCCTGGGGTGGGGAGGATGCGTGGGAGCCGGACGGCTGAAGAACAGCTCCAGGAGAAAGCTACGAGAGGGAAGGCGGGGCTCGAGCCAGGTGAAGGCGCGAGGCAGAACTAGAAAAGAATGGAAAGGAGAGCCTCGCTTTGACGAGGACGAAATCGATCGGGCGGGAGGGTGCTAGGGAAATCGGTGATGAGTCCAATTGCCCATCCATCAACAAGGTGACCGCGCAATGATGGTCCTGGCTGGAGGCGTCATCGTGGATGCACTCATGAGCCCAGAGCCACATCTGGAGCAGGAGCATGCCGAGGAACAACGCCAGAACGGCCGTGGCGGCGAAGTTGGAGAACTTCCCATGCAAATGCGCCAGGATGGAGTTCTTCCGTTTCAGGGGAGAAATAGAAGCTGGACCCGCCCATCATGCAAGTCTTTTGCGAATAATTTGCAAGATTCGGAACGGTTGATCTTCTGCGACAAGCCAGCGCGCCTAGGAACATGAAGCCAGCACAACCTGAAGCGGTATCACGCTGAAGACGGCGGTTGCACATGGTGAAGACTGGCAAAGGCCTGGATGAGAAAGACATGACGACGAACGAGGGGTTCTTCGCTGTTTTAGGTGGAATAGAGCGAGACCTTCGCTCCTCCTACGGACAGGTCGGAAGACTCCAGATTTTTCAACGTGCTGCGGCGGGTCGAAGGACCACCCAGCCGCACTCCAGGACAAAATGAGAACCACTACGGAAGAAGTAGTGCTTCCTGACAACCTCAGATCAAAGGAAAATCTGTCGTCCCTCCGGGACTTCACCACCTTTGGCTTGCCCCAACCCAGCGATGAATCGTTGGGCTTTTGTTTTTCGACCTCCGGGCTAGCCGACCGCCTCACGTCGACAGCGGTCGCTACCATGCCGTCACGGATCCTTCTTCAAGCTCGTGGCGTGGTCTTGCAACCATTGCAAATCGCGGTTGTCCCGCATGTTCGTGAACTCCCGCTTCTGGCCCTTCTTGAGTGGTGGGGTCGTGCGCGGATCCACCCAACGATGGATCTCCGTATGGCCGTCGGCGAAACTCAACCCGCCCGCCTTGTTATGAAAACTCCCCGGAAAATTGACCAACTGCGCCGCCCCCCCTTTCTCCATGTTCACCGCGTAATACCCGTCGTCGATGCTGTCCTCGCGTTCATCGATGAAGACCAAGGCCTCCGACGGCGACGGCTTCTGGATCTGGGAGACCCGGGCAAACGTGATGTATCCTGCGTTCCACGGGGGCGCGTTGTGGCCCATCCAGCCGCTCATCGAGATGCTCCGCACCCGCGGACGCGACACCCCGCCATTCTGCACCGTGATCCGGTCGGCCGGACATTTGTAGGCCCCAGCCGTCTTCGTATAGAGACCGAGTTGGGCGTAACGCTCGTCCAGAATCAGCAGCGTGTTCGTGTTGTCGGGGTTATTGGCCGCGAAATCGAGCCAGCCCGACACCCAGTTGAACGAGCCCTTCTGGGACCACAGATTGCCCGGGATCCAGTCGTTCCAGTCATGGGTGTACATGGTCCAGGCCAGTTGCATGGTCTTCAGGTTATTCATGCAGTAAATGCCCTGGGCCTTGGTCTTCGACTTGCCCAGCGCCGGCAGAAGCATCCCGGCCAGGATCGCGATGATCGCGATCACGACGAGCAATTCAATCAGGGTGAACCCCCGCGACCGATGAACCAGATCAGGGTCGCGACGCCGGAGGAGAATATTCCAGTGCATGGAGTGCAAACAGGTCAGGGTTTGGGGTCGAAGGCAATCTACCCCGCCTCCCCGATTTATCAACGCCGCAATTCGTCCTCCACCGGGCGGCCTTACGTCTCGATGGGACTGGGAGAGGGGACATTTCGTGGGGCGCGGAGGTGGCCCGTGTATCCCGATGTTGTTGGTAGGGCGGGCCTGTCCCAGCCCGCCGCCCACGGGATGCAAAACATCATGCTCCGGCGGCGCGCCGGGAGATTCACACGGCGATCGTCGACCTACGCATGCCGCGAATGACGGGCATCGAACTCCTGGAGAGAATCCGCAGCCATCATCCTTCCATTCAGGTGCTGATCCTGACGGCCTATGAATCACTGGACACGGCCAAGCAGGCTTTGAGATTGGGAGCACTTGACTACCTGACGAAGCCTTATTCTGTCGAGGTGATCCACAAAGCGGTTGCCCGGGCGATGGAACGGGCGGATCTCGAAGGGCAGCGCGGCCGGGTGGAGGGGCAGATCGAGGAACTGCATGAACTGCTGCGTCTGCACCGGTTGACGGAGCAGATGTTGAAGGAGCGAGGGGAGATTTACGCGAGTGTCATTCACGACTTGAACGGGCCCTTGACTGTGATTGCTTCGTTCGCCGATTTCCTTCACCGGCAGTTGGACGAAATGCCGGACCTCAAGACCGGAAGCTGGCGTGATTTTCGCGAGAAGTTTCAAAGGCTCCATGTGCAGGCCTCGAATTGCGTCAGGATTAGCAGGAGGTATCTGGGGTTATTGCGCGATGAACATTCCCAGGAGTGCCGTGTGAGTCTCAATCGGACTCTGTCCGATCTGAAAGATCTCCTGGCCGGAACGTCCCACGTTGTCGGTCATGATTTCACGGTGCAGCCTCTTGAAGTCGATGTGGCCTTGAGGATTCACGGCACGGACTTGTTGCAAATCCTGCTCAATCTTTCCATCAACGCCTTTCAAGCATGTGAAACTCCGCATCGAGTGGCGTTGACCGCTTCGGTGATTCCCTCTTCCAGCCTGCCCTCCCCCTGGGTGGAGGAGTCCGGAGAGCGCTGGGTTTTTGGGGACCATGTGCCCCACGGTGCCACCCATTTCGCCGAGGTCTCCGTGCATGACGATGGGGGCGGGATTAGTGCGGAGAATTTGGAACGGCTCTTCAAGGATTCCTTCACCACCAAACCGCCTGGGACCGGCACCGGGTTAGGCCTGATGATTGTCCGGCGACTGGTCCTGGAGGCGGGCGGATTGATCCATGTGCGCAGCAAGCCTGAGGTCGGCACTTGTGTGAAGGTCCTTTTCCCCTGCGACCCCGCTCATTTTCCTCAAGAGTAAGAAATGAGGAACACCTGGTTTAAGGTTCCGCGAGAGTTGCGGCCTTGAGCCAGCGGGCGAGCCATGCATGCACTTCCTGGTAGAATAGCTTGCTGTTTTCGCCCTTGAGAATCCAGTGGTTTTCGTCCGGCCAGACCAGCAGCCGCCCGGGTACTTTCTGCCTCTGCAAAATGTTCCACATCTCCACGACGTTGTTGAGCGGCACGCGATAATCGGATTCACCGATCGAAAGCAGCATGGGAGTTCTGAAAGAGGCGGCGTAGGCGGCCGGGCTTTGGTCCAGCCACGCCTTGGGGTTATCCCAAAAGGGCCCCCCCATCATCAACTCGCGGTGATAGATGGCATCGCTGGTGGACCACTGAGCGTAAAGGCTCGCCAGCCCGGCGTGGCTGATCAAGCAGCGATAACGCGTGGTGGTGGCTTCGAGCCAATTGGCCAAGTGGCCGCCATAGCTGGCGCCCGCCGCCGCTTGGCGGCGTCCGTCGATGAAGCCGTACCGGCGTATCGCTTCATCGGCTGCGGCATTGAGGTCCTCTGCCGGACCGCGGAGTGGATCACCGAGGATGGCGCGGGTGAATGATTCCCCGTAGCCGGTGGAGCCCACGTAGTCGGTGAGGAGCACGACGTAGCCCGGTTGGGCGAGCAAGTGATAATTCCAACGAGTGGTGATGGCGTCCCGCCACATGTTGGCATGTCCGCCATGGATCAGGACCAACAGTGGATATTGTTGTTGTTCCTCGAATCCAGGAGGGAGGGCGAGGAAACTGTGAATGGCGCGGCCGGTTTTGTTGGTGAACCAGAACTCCCGGAGTTCCGGCCAATCTAGAGCCTGTGCTTTCGAGGTGTTGAAAGAGCTGAGTCGTTTCAGTTCTCCCGAGGTGAGGTTGGCCCGATGGGTTTCGACGGGGACGTGCGCGGCCCCCCAATTGCCAAAGACCACCGGATCACCCTGGGCCGTGGCGACTTCGATTCCCGACCATGCGCCTCGCTTGGACGCGAAGTGCCGGACGGGATCGGCGCCCGGCGGCGCACTCGTCCAGAGCCCCACGTGCCCCGAATCTTCGGCGGTAAAAGCAACACGCGCGCCGCCAGCAAGTATCGCGAAGTGATCGATGGACCGTTCGAAGCGCGGCAAGACCACCTGGGGATGGGTCATTTCCGGCCATGGGGCGCTCATCAGGCGTTGGAGGGCATAGTAATTCGTTCCCACATCGGCGCTGGAAAGGAAGTAAAGCCTTTGTCCGTCGGTGGTAAACTTCGGGCTTCCCGCATTGAAGGCGCCCGTGGTCAGTTTGCGAATCGTCGCTCCAGTGGCGGGAACTTGATAAAGATCGAAGACTGGTTGTGCATGGGCGGCATGATGGAAATTCGTGGTGGCCACGAAAACGAGGGAAAGGCTGTCCCGAGTCCAGGCCGGTTGCAAATGGTCGCTGGAGCCTTCGTCTCCGGGACCACGAAATCCCGGTTCTTGGACGAGCGAAGATTCCGCCAGTAGGTCCGTCGGCGTCGTGGTGCCCTCGGCATCGACGACGAACAGGCGGGTTTGCGAATCATCGAGCCATTTGTCCCATCGCCGGATGGGGAAGCCGTCATAGATGCGAACCTTCGATTTCGCTTTCTTGCGTTCTTCGAAAATCTTTTTCGTCTGGCCCTCGTCCTTGGCGCCGCGAAAACTAGTGCCTTGAAAGGCGATGAACCGGCCGTCCGGGCTCCAAACGGGACGACGTGCTCCCAGGGTCATCTGGGTCAAGCGCCGGGCTTCGCCTCCCGCGACGGGGATCACGTAGATCTGGGCGGAATCGTCTCCTTCGCGTTTCGCGACGAAGGCGATCTGAGTGCCATTGGGATTCCAGGCGGGAGCGGATTCTTTTGCCTTGGCGGTGGTGAGCTTGCGGGGTGGTTGTGAGCCGTCGGCCGGAAGGATCCAGAGATTGGCTCGTTCTTCCTTCTCGTCGTAGCTGGGTTCGGAGACCGGGAGGACGACCCAGCGTCCGTCGGGGGACGGAGCGGGAGCGCCCGGTTGCTTGAGCAGCCACAGATCTTCGTGAGTGAGCCCGGGCTTGGCGGCGTGAGTTGGAAGTGAGGCGAGGGCGAACAAGGTAAAGACTGTGCCCAGGGAAAGCTTGATGCGTTGAAGATTGGTCATGCGGAGGCTTCAATCATGCCGCCGCTGAGAAGGGTGACAATACTTTTGCCGGTCCGGGAGGGATGACTTTGCTTGGGTGAACCTCCCGACGAACTTGATGCTGAAGTTACTCACCATTCCGCGCCCCGGCCCGGCGGAGTTTTCTGGCTTAGAACGGCAATTGAATCGCATCGGTCTCTCACAAGGTATTGAAGATAAAGCCTTTGCGAATCACTCGTCAGATCCATCAAGAACTGGCCTCGTGCATCTTCATTTCTTTCTCATCCAGGCCTTTGCAAATCTTCACTTCGTTCAACTGCTGGTTTAGGGTTGAACTCCTTCGGCAGGGTATCCTGGGTTCAAGGAATTGTGCGTTCAGAACCGTTCAGATCGTTGAGAATCGACCTTAAGGTTTAACTGCCGAAAGCCGGAGTGAAGTCCGCGTGATCTCCGCAGGGTTGCGTTTTCAACGTTTTCCGGGGATTGGTTTCTCCATGATGCTTCCGGCGATGCGCCGCATTCTGGCGGTGTTCCTGTTCCTCACCGGACTTCCCGGGGGGATGGGGCTGCTCTGGCCGCACGCGTCGGACTTCTCGACCGGGTGGAGAATCTATCGACTCGCGGACCGCATGGCGGACACGTTTTCGTCCTCGATTACCGTGAGTTCCAAGACCAACGTCTGGATTCGGCACGGTTCGGATTTTGACCGCATTACCCGGATGGATGGATACGGGGTTCGCACCTATGCGGCGCCGGGAGAAGGCACTTTCCCCGTGCATGAGAGCCGCAGTGGCCAGTTATGGTCGATCTATAGCGAAGGAGTGATGCTTTACTTAGGCGACCGTTGGGAGGCTCATCCCATTCCGGAGATCCGCCAGTTGATCGCGTCCGAACCCCTCCGGATGATCAAGCCCATTCCGATTGTGCCCGCGGAAGTTGACCATGTTTTCATTTTACTTCCCGACCGGTTGATGAGTTATGAGGCTGACACGAGACAGGCAACGGCCGTTCTTTTGGCCGCGGACTCTGGGTTGGAACGTTTCAACGAAATGACGGAATCCATGGCTGGAGGGTTGTGGATCACGGGCCAGAGGGGCATTGGGCGTCTTGAGGGGCCATTGCGGCAGGTGCGAACGGGTCTTCGATGGCAGCCATGGCCGGGACCGGCGGGCTATCAGGCTTTTCAACGGCCGGTGGAGTCCTTCACGGGAGGGGTGGTTACGGTCGCCGAGCGAACCGGTGGGGAACGGGTGGTGACTTCCTTTCGCGCTGAGCGTTGGGAAGTGATCGAAGCGCCCTCGACGCGCGTTCGATTCGCCTGGCAGATTGAGCCCGGCCATTTTTGGGCGTGCAGCCGGGACGGGCTGTGGGAGTGGAACGGACAGGTCTGGAGGATGGTCCAGCAGAGCGACCTGGATGTGTCAGGATTCAACGACGTTGCCCTTGAGCCGTCCGGTGTGTTTTGGCTTGCCACCACCGATGGCGTGGTGCGGCGAGGTCCCAAATTCTGGACTCGATCCCGCGGCACGCAGCATCCCGAATCCACGGTCCACGTCTTTCTGGCGGATCCGGCAGGAGCGGCCTGGTTTGTCGGACCGGATGAAATTTTGCGCCACGAGGGTGGGCGCTGGGACCGGTATAAATCTCCGGCGGCCAGCGAATCCGCGTTGGAGAATGTCCGACTGGCGGCTTTCCATGCGGGGGATGCCATTTGGATTGGGCGTTCTGAGCAGATATGGCGTTTTGACCTGGCGTCGTCGCGTTTTGAGCGGCGGCCCCGCGAGTTGGGGGGGCGCAAGCTCCTGGGGCAGTTGCGGGACGGGCGCGTGGTCTTGGAGGGAAAACAGGGGAAATCCTTGGCGATGTGGATCGAAGGCAAGGAGGGAGCGGAGATGTGGTTTCAAATCGATTCGGAGGTGGGGCTCGGGGAGGAGGTCTCCGCATTCCTGCAATCAGAAACCTCGGATGTCTGGATCGCGGGCAATGGCTTGGTCTTGCGCTGGCGGCAGGGCGAAATTCAATCGTTCGGAAGGTCGCACGGATTGATTCCAGTGCGGGCGCAGTGCCTGATCGAATATTCTCCAGGCCACATTTGGTGCGGGGGCGGGGATTTGGTGCAAGAGTTTGACGGCAAGGGATGGCGGGTGATTCGCTCCGGCTTTGAGCGTGTTCATCAGATGCGGCGGATGCGGGATGGCGGGGTTTTGGTGGCCTCCACGTCCGGGTTGCACCGTTATTTCGATGGATCTTGGTCTTCCGACGGTTTGGACGAGGGGTTGCCGAGTTTGGCGGTGTATGACGCGGGGGAAGATTCCCGCGGGCGCCGGTGGGCCGCCACCGTGCGGGGTCCGGTGTTGGCCGATGAGTCGGCGGACGTGGATCCGCCCCGATCCACGGTGGTGCCGGCGCGGGAGAATCGGGGGCTGGCAGGGGCGGAATCGCACCGGTTTTTGATTCGTGGTTTCGATCGTTGGAAGGAGACGCCGAGCGAACGGTTGCTCTTTTCGAGGAGTTTGGATGGGGGCGCCTGGACGCCGTTTCAGTACGAATCTTCGGTCACGCTGGCCGGTTTGGCGGCGGGGACCCACCGCCTCGAAGTGCGTGCCATGGATCGGGCTTGGAACCGTGAGCGCACGCCGACCGTGATGGAGTTCACGGTGGTGTTGCCGTGGCATCGAGATCCGCGCTTGGTCGGGCTTTCCATCGCGGGTTGTTTGGTCGTGATGTTTTTCGCCGGATTGGCGGTCAACCGGCATCGCCGGCTCGTGAGGAGTTATGCCGAGGTGGAGCAGATTGTTGCGCAGCGAACCCAGGAGCTGGAGCGGGCCAACGAGGAACTGTTGCATAGCCAGAAAATGCGCGCGTTGGGAACGCTGGCCGCCGGGGTTGCCCATGACTTCAACAACATTCTTTCCGTCATCAAAGGATCGACCCAGGTGATCGAACAAAACCTGGAGGACCGGGACAAGGTGCTCGCCCGGGCGGAGCGTATTCGCACCGTCGTGGATCAAGGATCGACTTTGGTCAAGGCCATGCTGGGCATGGGCCGCGGTGCGTCCGAGGCTCCCGTTGAATGTGACGTTCGTGAGTTAGTGGAAGGTGCCGCCAAGTCCCTGGGGGAAGCGGTTGCCAGCGCCGCCACCCTGGACGTTCAAATCGATTCCGGCACGCCTCGTGTGGTGACCGTGCGAAACCTGGTCCAACAAGTCCTCCACAACCTTTTCGCCAACGGTGTGGATGCGATGGGCGGCGGGGGGGTGCTCCGCATTCGTGCGCGTGCCCTCACGCAGTTCGACAGTCACATCCTGCTCCCGCCCGACGGTCCGGGGCCGTGGGTGGAACTCTCTGTGACCGATTCGGGGACCGGCATGGATCCGGACGTGCTGCCTCGAATTTTCGAGCCTTTCTTTACGACCAAGGCGTTTTCCAAGCGCCGGGGCACCGGGCTTGGCCTGAGCATGGTTTATGAGATGGCGAAAGGATTGGGCATAGGCCTGCACGTGCGAACCTCCAAAGGGCAGGGCTCGACGTTCAGCTTGGTGATCCCGTTGCAACGAGGAGGGGGAATTCGCGGAGCCCCAGCCGCACTTGCTCCGGGTGGCCGCATGGAACCGCCCTTTCTCTCTCGATGAGCGCCGTGTGTTTCTGCTCGCGGGTGTCCGTTTGGAAATGAATTCAACCGCAACGCGGTTGCGGCTTTATCCCGCCAAACGGAAATAGGTTTTCGTCACAACCCCGTCGGGGTTGGATTCCATGGGCGAACCGTGACCCAAGGTAGCTCGTTCCTCGCAACCTTGGGCTTCTTGGCGGGACGATTTTGAGTTGCGTGACGTCGGTGGCGACGGGTTGAAGGACTGTTCCACCTTCGCCTTCACGTCGGCATCCCTCGTCGTCAGCAGCGGGTCAGGGGCGTTTGAGTGCTCGAAATGGTTGTTCCGGAGTTTTTGAGTGGGCCGCGATACGCCGTGGGTGGGTGAGTTGGTCTGGTTCTTGCTTTGACTCGGAATATCGGATTTCAGCCTCAAAAGTGTCGAATACGGAACGTTTCTTTCAATCTCTGAGAACTTAACTCCCAACTTTGCCATTCTATGTTCCCTCGAGCCCGCACTGCCTACTTCGAAACTGAGAGCACATCCCAAGGCCTGTTGGTGGTGGATTTGCGCCGTCAATTGACCCACGAATTGGACCCGCTGCTGGCGTTGATTTGGGAGATGTCCGACGGGGTGAATTCCGTTCCAACTTTGCTCGAAAGGGTGAAGCGACAGCTGGATCCCGCTGCCACGGAAGCATCCGTGTGGAGCGCCCTCGATTCGTTGACTGAGATGGGCTTGATGGAGCGGCGCGTGGCTTCCCCGGTAGGGCATTCCCGCCTTGCCCGCCTTCGCCAGGAAATCGACAGTGGTTTGCAGCGCCCCGTCATGGATGCAACAAAAGCGGTGTTCCATGCTCACGCGCCTGATTGAACGGCCCCCGAGATCCACGCCTAACCGATTTCACAGGTGACCTCAGGACTCTTCCCATAGGTGTGGTTTCAGACGGACGGTCTATCACGAGCGGACCTTCCCGGCGCGTCTGGAGCCCTGCTGAATCATGCTTCGGAAACGAAGCGAATCGTTCAGCAAGTTGGACAGGATTTTTAGGATAGGCAGGACTTTGACCCATGGGGTGGCTGTCCCGCGATGTGAGCATTCGGTCATCTTTTCCTTCTCTGTGGGTCCAGGGGCCTGCTTGATCGCTTGCGGGGCGATTCTGTTTTCGAGTTGAATGGCTTGGTTGAATTCGAGCCGAAAAACGACTGAAGCTTCCAATCCTCCTGTGGATGCGCAGCGTCTCTCGGTGGGGCGAAAATGGCTGTTCCGTGGTGTAGCGGCCTTGGGATTGCCGTTGGCCTTGTTTTTCTTGCTCGAGGCGGGCCTGCGGCTATTGGGATACGGCGATCCCACCTCATTTTTCCTTCTGAAGGAGGACCGGGGGGCCAGGTACTTGACACCGAACGAGAAGTTTGCCGTGCCCTTTTTTCCACCGGGACTCTTGCGCCGTCCCGTGCCGATGAGGGTGGCGGTGCCCAAGCCGGAGGGGACGTATCGCATTTTCGTGTTTGGAGAATCGGCGGCCATGGGAGATCCGGACCCGGCGTTCAGTTTCGGGCGTCAGTTGGAGGCGTTGTTGCGCGACCGATTTCCTGGAAGCTCGTTTGAGGTTGTGAACACGGCTTTCACGGCCATCAATTCACACGCGATCCTGCCGATGGCTCGGGAGTGCGCAGCCCACGGGGGGGATCTTTGGATCGTTTACATGGGCAACAACGAATTGGAGGGACCGTTTGGGGCGGGGGCGCTGTTGGGACCCCGGGCGCCTCCCATTCCGGTGGTTCGCGCCGCGCTCGCGGCCTCCTCCTGGCGCGCCGGGCAAGCATGGCGATCCATGGCAGCCCGAATGAAGGAAGGAGCGGCGGGGTCGGCGGGATGGCAGGGAATGAAGAGGTTGGTGGAACATCCGGTGCCACCGGATGATCCAGCTCGGGAGAGAGTTTATCGGAATTTCGAGGCGAATGTGGTGGATCTGTTGAAGATTGCCCGCGCCGCGCAGGTTCCCGTGGTGCTGTCCACGGTGGCTTCGAATTTGCGGGATCACTCGCCTTTCCTTTCCAGTCTGGGAATGGGAAAAAGTCGTGAGGAGGAGTCGTCCATTCGGAGCTTGGTGGAAGAAGCAGCTCGATGGGTGGATCAAGGTCGGGCTGGGGAGGCTTTGTCGCTTCTGGAAAAGCGTGGGAACGACCGAACGCTTTATGCCGAATGGCATTTTCAGAAGGGGAGGGCGTTGCTCGCCGCCGGTCAGACGAACCTGGCCTTTTCTTCATTGCAAAAGGCTCGCGATCTCGATGCTCTTCCGCTCCGCGCCGATTCGAGAATCAACGGATTGATTCGAACCTTGGGCAGGACTGGCGATGGCGTTTCCTTGGTGGATGTGGAAGGGGAGTGGATGGCGGCGGGCGATGGTGGGGCGTTGGGCGGGGAATACTTTTTCGAGCACGTCCACTTCACGTTTGAAGGAAACTATGGTCTTGCTCGCGCAGTGGCGGAGGCGGTTCTTCCCCGTTTGCCGGCATCCCTTCGCGCCCGGGATCGTGGAGGTTGGGCCGAGGTGGAGTGGACGCGCCGGGTTTTGGTTTATTCGCGCTGGAGCGAGTTGAGTTCATGGGAACAGATGGCGAGGCGAATCTCGGGACCTCCATTTACGAATCAATCGACCTTTCGAGCCACCGCCGACGCTTACCGAAGCAAATTGGAGGATTTGCGCGCAGGCATGAACGCTGCCGAATTGGGTCATGCTCTGAATGCAGCGCGTGAGGCCGTCGAGAAGACTCCCTCCGATCCGCATTTGGCCACGCAGTTGGCCCGGTTGTTGGAAGCGGAGGGAAACATTGAAGAGGCGGTTTCCACCTGGCGGAGGGCGAGGTCGTTATTACCCGAGGCCCTGACGAGTCTGTATGAACTTGGACGGCTGGCGCTGAAGCAAGGAAAGCCCGACGAATCCGTGGATGCGTTGAGAGAGGTCATGCGGCGGCGTCCGGAAGCGATGGAGGCGGGGTTGGAGTTGGTCCGGGCATTGGCGGGTGGCGGTCAACTGCCGGAGGCTTTGAGCCTGGCGGAGCAGTGGGTCGGGAAGGCTTCGGAGTCTCCCGAGGCGTGGCTGGTGTTGGGAGCGGTTCGCGAGCGATCGCAACGGACGAACGAGGCCATGCTGGCTTATCGGGAAGCGGCCTCGCGGGGAAGCGAATCGGCTCGAGTGTCAGCGAGTTTGGAAGCCGCCCGAGTCCTCAGCCTTTCGGGACGTTTCGGGGAGGCGGCGGAATGGTATCGACGTGTGTCTCTCGCCCAGCCCGGCAACGCCGCTGCGCGGCTCAACCTGGCGGATGCGCTCGCCAAGGGAGGACAACGTGAGGAAGCCACCACGGTCCTGAGGGAACTGATTGCAATTTACCCGCAGCATTGGGAGGCGAGATATTTGTTGGGGATCGAACTGGCGATGCAGCAGAAAGTGAAGGAGGCGGAAGCGGAGTTCACCGAGGTCATTTTGCTCAAGCCGGACTTTGCCCGGGCGCATTTGAATTTGGGTGTCGCTCTGGCGCAGCAGCAGAGAATGGGGGAGGCACTCGCGCGATTTCAGGAAGTGCTGAGGCTTGACCCGAAGAATGATCAAGCCCGGCAATATGTGAAACTTATTGGGGAGTTGAAGTAGCCCGGCGCTGCGGGTGGGTGATTTCGATGGATGAGGTTGACGAAGCAAGGGCGTTGGTGGTGAGTAATCCTCCCGGCCAGCGCACGACCACAGCCGAGTTTTCGGACGGCGGCGCGAAGACCTGGACGGCACCGTGCTGAGACCAATAGCCCGAGCCGGCTTGAATCTCCCGAGATTGAGTGCGCCCGTTGGATGAACGAACTTGCACCAGGGCGCCGAGGGCGGAGGGATTGGTCTGATCTCCGCGCAAGGTGACTCGAAGTCCCGGTGGCGCTCCACGATTGCGGTAGAGTTTGGTGGCAGCACCGTTCTGGGTAATGACCAGGTCCGTGCGCCCGTCCCGGTCAAAATCGGCGGCCGCCGCCGCACGTTGCTCTCCGTCAGCGGCCAGTCCGCTTTGCCGCGAATTCAGGGTTGCGAATCCTCCCGTCCCATCTCCCAGTGCGAGCAGTCCCCGTCCGCCGTCAAGACGGGGCCGGTCCGCGGGAAGGCCAAACAAGTTTTGAGCCAGGGCCAAATCCTCGAAGCCGTCATTGTTGAAGTCCATGACCGCGATGCCGAAGATGGGAGCGAACTGAGCCGCGGACGGGAGAGGGGATGCCGCGAAGTAGTCTCCGCGATTCAGGAGGACGATCGATTCGAAAACGGTGGAGGAACGCGTGGCGAAATGGGACGCGTGTTCGCCAAGTGCTTCTTCGGTCGAGGCTCGGGCGAAAGAGGCATGACTGGGGAATCGGCTTGGCAATGACGGCAGGAGCCGGGAGAGGCTCGTGAGACTCGCCCAAGGAGCAAAGCGATCCGCTTCGGGATTCCAATAGGACTCAAAGCATTCGACCGTGCCGTCGGAATCAACATCCGCAAAACGAATCTGGATGCCGTGTTTTTGCCTCGAGGCGTAGAGAGAATTGAGACCCCAATTGCCGGCGACAAGATCCAGCTTTCCATCCCCGTCGAAGTCGCCGCTGGCCACGCTGATCCAATGTCCGGCGAGATCGGACAAGGTCTTGAGCCCGGCACGGGACGCTTCGTGTTCCGAGGACTCGCGCCATTGCACTGGAGGATTCCAAGGTTGCAGGTGGCCCTGATGGCTTTGGAAAACTTGGATCGGGCCCCACTCTCCGGCCAGAACGAGCTCAGGCCATCCGTCCCCGCTGAGATCGGTCCACAGGGCCGCGGAGACGAGTCCGGCTTGGGTGAACTGAGCTGTAAGGTTGGAGTCGATTTGCCACCGGCCTTCCTGGAATTTGAGCAGCAGCGAGGAGGCGGGAGCGGGGTACTGGCCCGGACGGGCGCGTCCTCCGACGAAAAGCACTGGGGGCGAATTGGAAAAAAGTGAGCCCATGGCCAATGGACCGAACGCGCTGGTTTGGGCGGAGACCACGTCGAGGGGGGTGAAGCCAGGGGAGGAGATTTCGCGCAATCCAGGACCGAGAGCGGTGCCGTCTTCGAAGTTTGACAACGCGCTGAGAATTGCCGCCGGCTTGTCTTCCCGCTGAGTCATGAGCAAGCCTGCGAGATCCCTGGACACGGGCGAGCGAGTCCAGGGCGTTTCCGATCGTTGAAGTCTTCCTGCGGAATTGAGGAAGACGGCGGGGGTGCCACTTTTGCCTGAACCGAGAACGAGGTCATCCCAGCCATCCTGATTGATATCGCCCCAGGCCGCGGCGGGACCAAGTTGACTGAGCCGCTGGGGGAGGAGCGGTTGGCGCGACCAATCGTCGAAGGTGTTCTCGACGTGCACATGTTGGAGCATTTGGGATAAATCCTCGAACAGCGGCGGTGGGGAGGCGGTCTGGGGGCTCGCTTCCGCCTCGGCGCGGGTTTCCTCGATTTCGTAGAGGTGGTTGGGGGCGGCGTTCGTGATGAACGTTTCGCTTCCGCCGCGCCACGCGATTTTGATGGAAATGCCCTGCCGGGAATCACCGCACGCAAAAGTGCGCACGCTGTCGTCCCCGGAGAGATAGCGTCCGCCCGCGATCATTTCCTGGCTCTGTTCCGGGAGAGGGGGTGACCGGACGGTGATGCGGGCTCCGATGCCCTTGGTATTGGGGGCGCGGCCGCGAAGGCGGATCGCGATGCGTTCCCCTCCACCCTCATTTCGGTAAAGTGCGGCGGCCTCATTGAAGTTGTTGAAGACCACGTCCGCGTCGCCGTCATTGTCGAGGTCCGCAAGGGCCATGCCCTGGGAGACAGCGGCCAGATTGAAATTCCATGCTTGGGAGCGATCCTGGAAGCGAAGTCCGTGCTGATTGCGGAAGGCGAGGTTTGGGGTGGCGAGGCGGGGGAAGGCTTTGCGGGCTTGGAAGATTTCGTGAGCGCTCAAGGTCCGTCCGGCGCGCAATCGCTTGATTTGTTCCGCCACGTCCGCGTCGCGGGCGGCGCGTTCCATGCCGTTGGAGACCAGCACGTCCTCCCAGCCGTCGAGATCGACATCGAGGAAGAGGCAGGTCCAGGACCACTCGGTGGCATCGAGGCCGGCGAACGCCGCGATGTCGGTGTAGGTGCCGTCACCACGATTGAGGAAGAGCGTGTTGAAACCGTATTGTGGACGTGTTTCGAGATCCCCCACCGCCACCGGCATGAGGATCGCTTCCGGAATTTCACGAAGACGTTGCGCGTGGCTGCGGCTGGCCATGTCGAGGACGAGAAAATCGTCCAAGCCGTCGCGGTTGATATCCGCGAAATCGACGCCCATGGAAAAGCGGCTCGCATGCCGGAGGCTGTGGGCGGGAGCGAGTTGGAAGCGTCCGCCGCCACGATTGATCCAAAACCGGTCCTCGGTTTGAAAATCGTTGCAGACATAGAGATCGGGAAGCCGGTCTCCATTGACATCTCGGATCATCACCGAGAGCCCCCAGTCGAGCGGCGGATGCGTGAGCGGCTTGCCTTGGGCATCAAGGAAGCGGCCGCGGGTGAAGGGGGCGAGGACGAAGTTTGTGCCGCGCTGGCTGAGATAGACCGCGTCGGGTTCACCGTTTTCGTCGATGGTGCCGCCCGGACCGACGGTGAAGCGGTCGCGCAAGTCCGGCTCTTGAACCGAGCGTCCGTTGAAGGTATCCATGACTGTTTTGCCCCCGCTACGTTTGAATGTGGCGCGGGCATGGGGGATGTCGAGCAGGCCGGATTGACGGTAGTTGGCGATGTAGAGATCGAGAAATCCGTCGCCATCGAGATCGCCGAGGGCGAGGGACATGGCGCCCCGATTCGTGTTGAGGAGAAACGGCGCGGGGGTGAAGCGGCCGCGCGAGTCGTTGTAGAAGACGAACGTTCCATTCCCGAGCGTGTTGACCACGAGGTCGAGGTCATGATCGCCATCGAGATCGGCGAAAGCGCATCCGGTGGAGGTGAGGTTTGGACATGCAAGAGCCGGGGAGGAGAGTGGGGTGATTTCCTCGAACCTCCAGCGACCGAGATTGCGATAGAGGCTGTTCTTGCCGTGGGTGCTGGTGAAATAGAGGTCGGTCCACCCGTCGCCATCGACGTCGCCCGCCGCGAGTCCGGCGCCGTTGAGCAGAATCTGGTTGGTGAGATGACGCGATTCCGGGACGATGTTGGTGAAGCTGACGCCGGTGCTGTCCGGTGTGAGCAAGGAGAATCCTGGGGGACGCGTGCCGGGTTGGAGTGGGGCGGCTTTTCCTCCGGGGATGGGTTTCCAGTCCAATGCGGGAACCTGGAGTGAGCTTAGAAAAAGGGCGAGACTCAGACAGAGTGATCTGAAGCCTCGGCTCATCATGGAGGTGAGCAGGGCCGTGGACCTGGGCTCACGGATCGAGTTGGAGGAGTAGGAGACCAAAGTGGAAGGATCGGATAAGGGCCAGGCGGGAGTCAAATCGAGAGCAGTTTGAGGTGAGGAGGGTGAGAGGCATCCGTGTTTGGTGGTGGAGGCGCGGCTTTCGCGCCGGTTCAACGTCCGCGCACCCGCTGGCGAATGTTTGGGAGGAACGAGCTACCTTGGGTCACGGTTCGCCCATGGGGGCCAACCCCAACGGGGTTGTGACGAAATCCTATTTCCGTTTGGCGGGGTCAAGCCACAACCGCGTTGCGGTTGAATTGATTTCCAAACGGCAACCCAAGGTAGCTCGTTCCTCGCAACCTTGGGCTGGAGGACACAATCCCTTTGGGATTGAGGGCGGGATTCCGTCGCCGTGGGCAGTGCCCATTCTGTGGCCCATTGAGAAAAACACGACGAAGAATGAGGCCTATCTTTGATGGATCTGGTGAGTGATTCGGAAAGGCTTTATCGCCTGGACCTTGCGAAGTTTCATGAAGGGCAACGGCCGTTTTCAGCAAAAGAACTCCGCCGGGTCGAGGTGCGGAATGGTGAGTAACTTCAGCATCAAGTTAGTCGGGAGGTGAAACGGGGATTCATCGTCAGTTGGGGGGGGGCGGCGCGGATTCAGGGGCCGGGATTAAGGCTCTGGCTGGTTCCTGGAAAAAAGCAAAGCCGGGCCTTGCGGCCCGGCTTTGTTGGGGGATCTGAGTCTAGTGGATCCGTTTCAAACTATTGTTTGGAGCGGAAGAACTTGGCGGGTCCGTCTGCGGTGGTTTCGTACGGACTTTTCGCGTTTTGCACCGGAGTGTACGGGCCTTCGACGTTGACCGCTTGCTCGAGGTTGCCCCCGCTGAACGTGACCGTGACCTTGCCCGCTGCGGCGC
>VHDF01000004.1 GCA_016871495.1 Verrucomicrobiota bacterium
GATAAGCCTCCAAACGGCGGTTTTCGAGCGCTTGGAAGTCGCGTTTTACTCCACGTGGATTACCCATGCACGGAGTTTACAAGGTAAATCCAGAAAAGCTAGAAAAATGTCTCTATATTATGCGGATATCAGTAGATGGCCCCATCCGCCGTCGAAGTCGTTGCATCAAATCCACCGCCGCCATGTCCCATCGCCCAAAGCGCCAGAGGGCTGGCGCACTCCAAGACGCTTCGCGAATCTCGAACCTCATCGCCAACGCGCCAGCGTCTTGGACTGCGGTGGCCCTCCACCGCTTTCGCACGCAGGAGAAGGGTTCATACTAAGGGGTAAGTAGCCGGCGTACTCCGAGACGCTCCCGCGAGGCGATCAAAGTATCGTTGATGACCCGTAAAGATCCGTTTACTTGTCAGCGACCATGGCGGATTTTGTCCAGCAGTACGGCGCTCAGAATGACGAGGCCCAGGACGACTTTCTGCGTGTAGCTTTCAACGTTGGTAAGATTCATGCCGTTCTGGATCACGGCGATGGTGAAAGCGCCCGTGAGCGTGCCAAACATTCTCCCTTCTCCTCCGCTGAGACTCGTGCCGCCGACGACGACGGCCGCGATCACGTAAAGCTCATACATCGAGCCGTAGGTCGCTGAGCCGCTCTTGAGTTGAGAGGCCATGATCACTCCGCCGAGTCCGGCCAGCAGCGCACTGGCGACATAGGCAAACATCAGCACGCGATTCACGGGGACGCCGGAGAGGCGCGCCGCTTCCGCGTTGCCCCCAACGGCATAGAGGTAGCGGCCCAGCTTCATGCGTGACATCAGCACGTGCGCCAGCGCATAGAGGAGGAGCATGAGCACGACGGCGTTGGGCAGGCTCATCAAATCTGCGCCGCGTCCGAGCCAGACGAAGGAATCGGGGAGTTGGTAGATGGACTGCCCCTTCGCCAGGATGTAGGCAAGCCCGCTCCCGACGAGCATCATGGCCAGCGTCACGATAAAGGGCGGAATCGCAAACCGCGTGATCATCGCCCCGGAAAAGGCTCCGATGAATCCGCAGAGGGTGATCGCCGCAAGGCACGCAACCAGCATCCCCCCGCTCGAGGCAGTCACGCCTCCCGCAAAATCGCGGATGAACCCCGCCGTGAGCACCGCCGAAAGGGCGAGCAAGCTGCCAACGGAAAGATCAATGCCGCCGGTGATGATGACCATGGTCATGCCGATCGCCACGATCGCGATGACCGCGATTTGGTTCGCGATGTTCAGCAAATTTTCGGACTTCAGAAAGTTTGGCCAGCGATAGCTGCGAGGCGTCATCAAGCGCGGTTCGCCGAGCGCGGGAAAGTCCGCCTTCAAGTCGGAAAAGACCCGCCACGCTCCGGCGGCTTGCGTGCAGGCGATCGCGTCGAGCTGGACACCGGATGCGCTGATTTTCACCAGCGCCTCGCGGGCGTGCTTGGGTTCGCCTTGCACCGTCGCGAGGACTTGAGCGCCCGATGCGGAAAGCTCCTTCTCCACGGCCACAGCAAACGCCGCATCGCCAGGTTGGTCGCTGGCGGCGATCAGCACGCGCGGGGTCGTCCCGAACTGCTGCCGAATGGCGCTGACGACCTGATGCGCCGCAGCCTCGCCCGTGGGCGACTGCTCGGTGTACGTCACCACACTGAAGAACGCACAGAGCAACAGGAGGACGAAGATCATTCCGTAGTCGGACAGCCATCGGGAGAGGGTGTGATTCATGGGGTCAGGCGACGGCGAGTTCCATGATCTGCTCCTGCGTGGCTCTCCGTGCCTCGGGAATTTCGCCGGTCACCCGTCCTTCATGCATCACGAGGATGCGGTCAGCCATGCCGAGCACCTCAGGAAGTTCGGAACTGATCATCACGATGGCTTTCCCCTCCGCAACGAGTTGGTTCATCAGCAGATAGATTTCGTACTTCGCGCCGACGTCGATGCCGCGTGTCGGCTCGTCGAAGAGCAGCACTTCGCAGTTGCGCGCGAGCCATTTGGCAAGAACGACTTTCTGCTGGTTGCCGCCGGAAAGATGGCCGGCACGCTGCTCCTGGCTCGGCATTTTGATCTTCAACTGCTCTACATAGCGGCCCAGTTCCTCTCGCTCGCGGCCCAACTGCACGAAGCCGCGCGCTGAAAGTCGGTCGAGATTCGGCAGTCCGAAATTCTCACGAACCGTGTGGGCCAGGACGAGCCCCTGCAACTTGCGGTCTTCGGTCAGGAGGCCGACGCCCGCCGCGATCGCTTCCCGGGGCGAGCGGATCGCCAGGAGGTTTCCATCGAGGCGGATTTCACCCGCGTCACGCGCATCGGCTCCGAAGATGAGCCGTGCGGTCTCCGTACGGCCGGCCCCCACGAGGCCGGTGAGTGCGAGAATCTCACCCCGCCGCACGGAAAAGGACACATCGCGCACCGAGCCGCCCCGCCGCAGCCCGGTCACTTCCAACCGAGGAGCTCCTATCGCGACCTGGCGCGCGGGAAACTCGTCCTTCAAGTCACGGCCAACCATCAGTTCGATCATCTCGTTGCGTGTGATCTGCGCGATGGGCCGTTCGCCCACGTTCCTGCCGTCGCGCAAGACGGTGACGCGGTCGGCGATGCTGAAGACTTCATCCAGACGATGGCTGATGTAGATGATGCCGATGCCGTGGCTCTTCAAGTCGCGGATGATCTCAAACAACCGCACCACTTCGTGCGACGTCAATGCCGCGCTCGGCTCATCCATGACGATGATGCGGGCCTCGAAGGCAAGCGCCTTTGCGATTTCGACCAACTGCTGCTGCGCCGTGCTCAGCCGACGGCAAGGGACCTCGAGATCAACCTCAACGCCGAGCCGTTTGAAGAGCGCCGCCGCACGCTCACGTTCCATTTTCTTGGCGACAAATCCTGCGCGTGTCACCTCCTGGCCGAGGAACATGTTTTCCACGGCGGTAAGGACGGGGACAAGATTGAACTCCTGATAGATCACCGCCACGCCGGCGCCGCGCGAATCTTGCGGCGATTGAAAGGAAACCTGGCGTCCGTCGATGACGATCGTGCCTGCATCCGCGCGGTGCGCCCCCCCAAGCACCTTCATCAGGGTGCTTTTGCCCGCGCCATTCTCGCCGAGCAACGCGAGCACCTCGCCCGACCTCAGGCTGAGATCCACGTGGCGCAACGCCTGCACACCCGGAAAGGACTTCGCAATGCCGCGCATCTCCAGGAGCGACGCGGGTGCGTTGCCGGTCATACGCCCATGGCGGCTTCGAGCGCCTTGCGCATCACCGTCGCATCCGGGTCCAGCCCCGTCCAATAGTGGACGCCCACGACGCCTTGGTTCACGAGCATGCCAAGTCCGTCGAGCGCGCGGCAGCCGCGGGCGGCCGCATCCTCAAGGAGGCGCGTGCGGACCGGGCTGAAGACGACGTCGGCCACCACCATCCCAGGCTTGAGCGAATTCAGATCGAGCGCAAGCTGCGCCTGCGGAGCGTACAGGCCGATCGATGTGCCGTTAATGACAATGTCCGTCCCGGCTGGAATACGGTAGTCGCCGCGCCAAACGACGAGTTCGGCCTCCAGCTTCAGCTTGTCGCGCAGGAGGGCGACGAGTTCCGCGCCACGGGCCTCGGATCGGTTCACGAGGGTGATTCGCTTGGTTCCAGCGAGGCCAAGTTCCACGGCGATGGCGCGCGCGGCGCCTCCGGCGCCGAAGAGCACGACGGATTTCCCTTTCGGATGGATCGCCGTTTCGAGCGATTTCAGGAATCCCTTTCCATCGGTGTTTTCCCCGATGAACTTCTCACCACGTCGCACAACGCAGTTGACAGCTCCCATCACGGCCGCGGATTCGCCCAGTCCGTCGAGATGCGGAATGACGGTGACCTTGTGCGGCAGGCTGCAATTGAAGCCTCGAAATCCCATCGCCTTCGCGCCGCGCACAGCCGAGCCAAGATCGGCAGGGGCGACCTCCATGTTGACGTAACGCCAATGCAGGCGGTGGTGCGCGAAAGCGGCCTCGATCATGACCACGGTGGGATTGCCCGCCGCGCCTTGCGACATCGAGCCAACGAGTTCGTGGAGAAATTTGCCTTGTTCGTTCATAGAGGGGTGTGGGGGTGCTAATGCTGTGGCAAGGAAATATCGAACCCTGCGCGGCAAGGAATCTTTCGGGCCGACGAGGCGCGAGCGACGCGCATACCCGTGAGCGGTCCGTCAGGAGTGAGCAACGAAGTCAGCGCGAAAGAGGACTGCCGCCCGGAGGGTGGCGCCGGGTTGGACCTGGGGCCGTGTTGCTCCTCAGTCACAGGGCTCTGGCGGCGCTGCTCCTTCGTCGCTCCTCGCTCCGGACCAAACGCGGGGCAACGCATGGATCGATGTCTCATGGTCACGGCCCTATTTCAGTTCAGGATCCTTTTGCGCATCGGCCTTGCGATAGAGACTTGTGGGGATGAGCATCTGCGCCGGGAGCGTTTCACCTTTCGAATGGCGCATGATCGCTTGCACGATCTGGACACCCATCTTGTCGGGGAATTGAATCGGGTCCGCGTAGATCTTTCCGTCTTTGATGGCCTGCTTGCCCTCGGGCTGGCCGTCGAATCCAACGATCAAAACGTGAGTCTTGCCGGCCTTTTCGAGTGCAGCCCGAGCCCCGAGCGCTGCAGGATCGTTGATGGCGAAGATACCGCGCAGATCCGAGTGCGCCTGCAATGCATCTTCCGCGGCCTTGTAGCCCATGTCCTTCGCTCCGCCGCTCTCCAACTCGGTGACGATGGCAATCTGGCCCTTGCCGCCCGCATTGTGAGCGTCGATGACTTCCCGGAAACCTTTCACTCGAAGCAGGCAAGACTCGGCTTGTTTGAAGTGGAGCACGGCAATCTTCCCGCCCGCTTCACCGAGCGCCTCAATCATCGCGCGACCCGCTTCCTTGCCGCCACCGTAGTTGTCGGTCGCGATTTGGGTCACAATCTTCACGCCGGGCTCGTTGCATGGAATGTCAACCGTGAAGACCGGGATACCAGCCGCGTTTGCCTCCTGAATCACGGGAACGATCGACTTGGAATCGCAGGGACTGAGAACGATGGCGCTCACCTTCTTGACGATGAAATCCTTGATCTGATTGCTCTGCTTGGCGACGTCCTTGTCGCCGCTGACCACGATCGCATCGTAGCCGTGCTTCTTGCCCTCCGCCGTGATGTGGTCGCCGATCACTTTGAAGAAGGGGTTGTCGAGGGTGAGCAAGGACACGCCGATGGTGCCTTGTGCCTTGGCAGCGGTGGACGGGGAGGTTGCTGTGTTTGCAGGCTTGTCGCCGCATCCCGTCAGTAGCAGGAGCGTGCTGACGCCAACAGCCAGGAGGGTAGGTTTGATCATAAAATCGTCGAAGCGTCGTTGGGGTTCGAGTTACAATTTCCCGGTTCTCAGAAACTCGTGGCGCACCGGAGCGACGACACGCTGTCCAGTGGTTGAGACGAATGTCACTTGGCCAGGGCCGAATTCGAGCGTCCGCACGTTCTCGAAGCCTGCCGGAATTCTTGCCACGCCCTGGATGTAGTTCACCACGGTCGGCTGACCGGCGCTCAACTCCACGGCGGTGGCGACGCCCGCCTGGGTGAACAAGTTGTCGCGTGTCGAGGCGGCAAGGCCATCAGCGAAATAGGCGGTGACATCCTCAAGGCCGAGACAATTGTTGCGGCCATTCCAAGGGTGGCCGTGACGTCCGTGATGCTCCATCCAAAACACCGTGCTATTGAGCACCGCGGGATCTTTAAGCGCAAACCAAACGTAACCGGCCTCGGCGAACGTCGCGGTCGTCCAGGCGGGACCTCCGGTCTTCCCCCACGACTCGTGGGCGAGCTGGATGAGGTCCGCGTAACCGTACGGTCCGGGCAGGCGCGTGAGGTCAGCATCCGCAGCCCCCTTCCAAGCGGCAGGAACCTTCGTCAGATCGGTCCATTTCGCGCCGGGCAGCAGCGCCTGATATTCCCGCTGCCTCGGATCGCTGAAAAGCCCCGGGTACGTCATGCCAAAGCGGAATGCGCTCGTCGCAATCCGCACCGCGCCTTCCTTCTCCGGCATCGCCAGCGTGGCATGATGCCCGAGCGGGACACGCCCGGTGAACCCCGCGATGCTGTGCCGCGAATAGACCGCGTTGTGGCCTTCCACCAGAGAAAGTTCCTTCGTGACTCGACCTTTGCGAACCTTGGTATCGATGGCCATGGTGAGCGTCGTCACGTCACCCACTTTCGTGGTCCCTTCGAGCTTCCACGCGTCGCCGACAATTTCTCCGTGGGGCGGATGTTTCTCGCCTGATACCGCCTCGGAATTCCCGCCAAACGGCAGACAGAAAAAGTCGCCCCGCAAGACGACCAGCACGGGCGCGGGCATCTTCGACGGCTTTTCGTTCTGCCACGGGCTGATGTGATACGGCTGCACGGGCTGGGCGCTGTCGCGGAAGAACGTGACCGGCGCCATGTGTCCGCCGAGTTCGGTCACTGCGAGCTCCACTTGTTTGGTGGTAACGATGAAGCTGGGCTGGGAGTTGAGGGTGCGCGGCTTCTTGCCATCCGCGCCCCAGGCCGCAGCAGTTGCAGCGAGAAGAGACATGATGATGAGGTTGGATAAGGGCGAGTTCATGGGAGCGAGTGGGATGTTGGCAGGGTCAGGCAAAGAATGCACTGTGCTTGACGTGGCACCTTGCTGGCATCTGGCCTATAACTTTAGAGACCACACTTGCCATCGGCAAACAAATAAGACCTCACCGGACATGGAAAATTAGGAAATTCCGATGAAACGGCCCCATGGACTGCGAGCAGAAAACTTCCGGGGCACCTTCAAACCCGCTCGAGATAGCGGATCAACCCAGCATCACGAGTCAGGCCCGCGGTGAGACCTTCCAGCATCAAGTGTTGCTGGGGAATGTCCGGGAGGAGTCCCTCCTGGGGTAACTTCCGAGGCCCCCCAAGGGGTGATTCCTGATTCCGCGAATCGAGGGGAATTCTTGCTCGACCAAACGCCTCTCGACAGCTATCCTTGGTCCACCTTGAGCAAGCAAGTTCCTATCAGTTGCGCACCCCTGCGTACCCATTCGACGGCAGTCGGACTTGGTGGAACGAATGGGGTTAGCAAGGTGGCCATGAGGCCGCAAGCGGAGGAAAGTGTCGTCGCCGCTGAACGGGTGGCGGTCGCCGACCAGCCGGATGTTTGCGCTTGTCCCGGACCACGGCGGGAGCAGCGTCTTGGCTTGTGAAGGCGATCGTCAGAGCGCTCCTGGCGGCGGGGCTGATCGTGACCGGGTTGGCCCGGGCGGAGATCATTGATGTCGGCACTCGCCGCGAGCTCTTCGTCGATGACCTTCTGATCAAACGACTGACCAGCTTGACGGTGAGGTTGCACGAGCCGCGTCCGGCCGGTGTCGCCATTCGCTACGATCTGCCTCATGAGGATCCGCAAACCTGCTTCTACACCACGGTCCTCAAGGACGGCGACCGGTTCCGCATGTACTACCGGGCGGCGAGACCAGCGGAACATCACGCGATGACCTGCTACGCCGAGAGCCGGGACGGCATCGTCTGGGTCAAGCCCGAGGTCGGCGTGGTGGAGATCAACGGATCGTCGCGCAACAACGCGATCCTCTTCGAGGGCGACACCTTCTGCCCGTTCATCGACGACCGGCCCGGCGTGCCGGCGGAGGAGCGGTACAAGGCGAACGTCGAAGTGAAGGAAGGACTGGTGGGGTTCGTTTCGTCCGACGGCATTCGCTGGCGCCGGTTGCCGGGAATACTCGTGCCGCGCAGCCTCCCGAACCACTTCGACTCGCAGAACGTAATGTTTTGGTCGGCCGCCGAGGGCCGCTACGTGCTGTTGGCGCGGTACATGGTGGGAGGGAAGAGCGAACGTGCCGGCGGAATCCGGTCCACCGCACGCGCGACCTCGCCGGATTTCCGGACCTGGAGTCCGCCGGTGCCGATGACCTACGGCGACACTGCTTCGAGCCGCCCGTCGCAGCACCTCTACGTCAACCAAACGACGCCTTATTTCCGTGCCCCCCACCTCTACCTCTCGTTGGCGGCGCGCTTCCAGCGTGGGCGTCGTGCCCTGAGCGAGGAGCAGGCGGCCCAGCTCGGTCTAACCGCCGACACCGGTGGGGCGGAGGACATCTCGGACACGGTCCTGATGACGAGCCGGGCGGGCTCGGCGACTTACGATTTCATCCGGAGGGAAAGCTTCATCCGGCCGGGCCTGGGAGCCAGCCACTGGGTCTCGCGTTCCAATTATGCGGCGCTGGGAGTGTTGCCGACGGGGCCGGCCGAGATTTCCGTCTACGTGCAACGGAACTACGGGCAGAGGTCCGCTTTCCTTGAGCGCCTTACCCTCCGGACCGACGGCTTTGCTTCGATCCATGCCGGCTATGAGGGCGGCGAACTGTTGACGAAACCGCTGCGCTTCGACGGCCGCGCCCTTGAAGTGAACCTCTCGACCAGCGCAGCCGGTGGCCTCAGGGTGGAAATCCAGGACGCCGACGGGCGGCCGATCCCGGGATTCGCCCTGGCTGACAGCGAGGAACTGATCGGGGACGACATCGAGCGGATCGTCTCGTGGCGGGGAAGCCCGGACCTCGGATCCCTGCGGGGCAAGACCATTGGCCTGCGGCTCGTGCTCAGGGATGGTGACCTGTATTCGCTGCGTTTCCGGTAGCGCGGCCTAGGACTTTCTGGTTGCGGCGACCGAGGGGCATCGATCTTCCACGAGGACCGGGACCGGGAGTTGTTCATCACCACGCTGGCCGAGGCGTGCGCCGAACCTGATTGGCTGGTCCACGCCTATGGTCTCATGGGAAATCATTTTCAACTGGTGGTCGAGATGCCCCAGGGGAATCTGGTCGCCGAGATGAAACGGTCTCTCGACGCCGACACGAGCCGACTCAACCGCTTGGCTGTGCGTGCCGCACGCAGACAGGGCGGCACAAGCTGTTCGGTCACCAGTTCAGCGGCCGTGACAAGGCGTTGGTGATGGACGCCAGCAGTCCGACTCTTGAACGGCCCATTACCATCGGGCTGCGCAGGGATGCGAGGATCGACTCCGTGGAAATCGTCTGGCGGGGAGGACGGAATCAGGCGGTCCTTGATCCTCAGTCCAACACGCTTCTCCGCGTTCGGGAGTCCCGGTCCGGTCGTTGCGTGTTGTCGCGGAGCGTGTGAGGGTGCTCCCGCCTGCGTCGCGCGGCCTTTCGCCCCGTCTTTCTGCGACCCGTTTCAGCGACTGTCGGTGGCGAGGTGAGACTTGAGGTGGATCCAGAGGTTGGCGGTGACCGGGTTGTCGTGGTCACGCAGACAGCCCTGTCTGCTGTGGTGCAGGCTGCCCAGCCTGCGGGGCGACGAAGGGAACCAGGCCGCCTATTTCATGCACGGGACGCCCGGTGAGGACACCTGGCACAAACACAGAGGCAGGCGCGATGGTAGGCCGCGTGCCCTCACGCGGCAAACTGTCGCGGATTCAAGCTCAGTATGAATGATCCGGGCTGGGCGCGTGGAGAGCATGGATGGGCCTCGTTCTTCACCCGCCGGGCCGTCGGCGATACGGCAGGCTGGGCAGCCTGCGCCACACGACAGACCACTTCGGGATGCACGGTGAGAACTGGCACCTGCCCGGTTTCCGTTGACTTCAGCCGTGTGGCGCAACTAACGTTCAAAGGCCGTGGCCTTGTTCTCGTCGGGCTGAAAGGACGCAGTGCCGCGATCGAGTTATGATTCGTGTTCTAGGATCCACGAACAGGGTATGCGGTGGTCTGACCCGCAGGGAAATGTTACGCGTCGGCGGCCTATCCCTGTTTGGCATGTCATTGCCGCAACTGCTTCGAGCCGAAGCGAGCCTTTCCACTGATCCGGGTCGTGGCAAAGCCAAGAGCGTCATCCTTCTTTTTCTCTTCGGTGGGCCGCCCGTTCAGGAGACGTTCGATCCCAAACCGGATGCACCGAGGGAATATCGTGGTGAATTCGGAAGCATTCGCACGAATGTCCCCGGCATCCATTTCTGCGAGTATCTGCCACGAATGGCCAAGTGGATGGACCGATCGACGTTGATCCGCTCGTTCACCCACGATTCCAACGACCACAGCGCCGGGCTGCTCCATACCATGACCGGTGTCGCACCCGAGCGGATCGAGTCCTTGGTTCCGATTCTTCCTACACAGGCCCCGGGCATGGGTGCCGTCCTTGAATACCTTGCGCGGGATGAGCGCCGGACAGCTCCAGCGTCGGTGTGGATGCCGTGTTATCCGGGATGGGGGCAGGACATCTTTCGACCTGGCCCTTACGGTGGATACCTGGGTCGGAAGTATGATCCTCTGTTCACGCAATGCGTGATCACGGAGAAGTACGAAGCGAAGGATTTTTACGACACTCGCATGGAGCCCGCGGGCCACGTGCAGGTGCCTTCGACCCTGCTGAACACGGAGATCACCTTGGATCGCTTTCATCAGCGAAGGTCACTGGTCGAGCAATTGCAGGCGGGTGCGGACCGCTTCCGCGGGGCGGATTACCAATCGTTCGACGATTTCCAGCGCAAAGCGTTCGAAATTCTATCCGATCGGCGCACTGGCGAGAGTCCGTGGCGTGCGTTCGATCTCAGCGGGGAGTCCGCGGCATTGCGTGACCGTTATGGGCGGCACCTCTACGGCGAGTCGGCGCTGACCGCCCGGCGCTTGATCGAACGCGGCGTCCGCTTTGTGACCGTGTCGTGGGAGAGTTTCGAGAAACAAGGCAGTGATCCCACGGCATGGGACACGCATGAGCGGCATTTCCCCGTCCTGCGGGATTTTCATTTGCCCGCACTGGATCAAGTTTACTCCGCGCTGTGCGAAGACCTGGAGTCGCGAGGTCTGCTCGATGAAACGTTGGTGGTCGTGATGGGCGAAATGGGGCGTTCGCCCAAGGTAAACGCCAAAGGGGGACGAGACCACTGGTCCTATTTGCAGAATGTCCTCCTGACCGGGGCGGGCGTGAAGCACGGGTTTACTTATGGCTCTTCGGATTACCGGGCGTTTCATGTCGAGTCGCACCCCGTTTCACCGGCGAATCTCATCGCCACCCTTTTCGCCGCGATGGGGATCGACCCTGGCACCATGCTCCACGGGGTGGATGGGCGCCCCCACCCCTTGGTTCCGGGGGGCGCTCCCGTCACGGAGGTCCTGGCATGAATTTTGACCCGAGCCGGATACCTTTATGAGTAGTGCTCTCTGCAAGCCTCGGTCAGCGCACGCCTTCACGCTGATTGAACTTCTCGTCGTCATCGCGATCATCGCCATTCTGGCGGGGTTGCTCATGCCGTCGCTCGCCAGAGCGAAACGATCGTCCTACAACACGGCGTGCACCTCCAATCTGCGGCAAATGGGCATCGCCCTGGCCATCTATGCCACCGATCACAACGACGCGTCGGCTTTGATCTGGGAACGGCACTTCAGTGACCCACCCATTCCGGGTGCCGTGGGCAACGGACGCGGCCATACCGTCTTCGGCATGCTCATGACGCGGAGCGGTGTGCCGGTGAACGTGTTTCGGTGCCCAGCCGATCGCCGGAAATACACACTGACGGAAACAAATTTCTGGCAGCCGCTGAGCAGTGATTTACCCCGAGAACTGGAGCTTTTCCCGTTCGATTATTCCGCCATTGCGATCGGTTGGGGCATGCCCAATCGACGCATCCCTTGGAGTTTTCCAAAGCAGAGTCCGTTCAGAACGACACGCATCGAGAATCCCTCCAGCATGTTCATGGTTTGGGACGGCCACGAGCCCACATGGACTATGGGCACTGGTTTCGCCGGTGTTCGAGAGTTGCTGGACCCTGTCCAAAAGCTCCCGCCGTCTCACTTCCTCTTTCAAACGACTTTCCGCCACTCGGATCCTCGCCCGGACCGTCGGAAGGACATTCGGCGCGGACCCAACGCCATTCTGGCGGACGGTCACGTCGAGGGGCGAATCAACGTTCTCAAATACAAAGACGAAAACTTCAACGTGCCCGGCACGTAACATTCCCCTTCCCTCAACACGAAATCGAGCGGGCACGCGCCCACCGATGGCGGATGTCGGCCCAGGCTGCAAAGTGGTGGTTCATCGGGTGGCAGCATCTCAAACCCAACTGAATCGAGAGAGTCATCCTGATCTTGGTTCGTGGCCGGGATTCCCCCCCTCCGTGTCTTGGTGCCTCCGTGAGAACAAGGGCAACCGGCGCGCGGACTTCAGCCCGTTTCGACGTGGAAGAACACCAAGCACGGGATATGACCCACGTTCTCGATCTTCGACGCTGAAGCGGCGTGAACGCCGCGGTCCGAGCCGTGATGGAGCAGTGACGAGCGGACTAGGAAAGCGAGGGATCTCACGGAGACACGAAGGCACGGAGAGGGGATGACATCGAGGGCGGTGCATTCAGAGGTTGTCGGTGACCGGGTTGTCCTGGTAACGCAGACAGCCCTGTCTGCTGTGTCGCAGGCTGCCCAGCCTGCGGGGCGACGTAGGGAACCAGGAGCGTGGGGCGCTTTCGATCCGGCGGATGCGCTTCTCCTTCAAAACAACAGCCAGGTCACCCTTGCGGATGGCCTGGCCACTCAACTCAACCCAACTCAACCCAACTCAAAAAATCGAATGCTAATCCTCAAAAGATTCCGCCCAGTCTCGCTGCCTCATGATCTCTTTGATCTTGCGACGCTCGTAACGATGCTTTTGGGCTTTGGCGGGGCGATCATCCACCTGCCGGAAGGGATGTTTGGTGTTGCGAATCACGTCCGTAACGACATCGAGAGACTTGTTCATAGTTCAATCGGTCCTTTCTACAGATGTGCTGACAGCGGGAAGAATGCCAACCTCCTTTGTTGACTCTCATGTTGGCACCGCAAGCTGGCAGGAGTGCGATCATAGCCGGTTATCGACTCACTCTTATGATCGCCAGAATTCGTAAAACGTTCAAGAAAATGTCGATTTTTGTTGCTTTAGCCAGCATTTATCGAGTCAGCGGAAGAGCCGCAAACCGGCCTGAGGTCCATTCCCCCTCCGACTTCTCATGCTTGAAAACCAGTCCGTAGGACTCCAAAGCCTGTCGCACGGCCGCGAACTGACGCCGCAAAATCCCCGCAACCACCAAATCTCCTCCAGGTGCCACCCGCACCGCAAGGCGCCTGGCCTGGGTCACCAGCAAATCGTCGATCAAGTTCGCGCAAACCACTTCGAAACGGCGGGACGGTCGTAGGGGCAGCCGCTGAACGTCGCCCCAGGATACCGCAACGCGCGCCTCCACCCGGTTCCGTCGTGCATTGGCCTTCGCGTTTTCCACGCAGGCCGGATCGAAATCCATGGCCTCGACCGGACCATACCCCAGTTTCGCCGCCGCGATGGCCAAAATACCCGTGCCGGTCCCCAGATCCAGAAAGGACTGTTTTGCCAGGGGCCGCCGCAAGGATACGATTTGTTCGAGGCAGTAGCGCGTTGTGGCGTGCTGCCCGGTCCCAAAGCTCAGCCCCGGGTCGAGCACCACGCCCACCTGGCCAACCCGAGGACGGCGAATGCTCCAGCTTGGTCGAACCAAAAGTTTCCCACCGGCGACAAAGGGCTTGAAATGCTTCTTCCAGGACTCCGCCCAGTTTTCTTTGCGGACGCCCGCAACGCGCATCCGCAACGGTCCGGTGATCGCCCCCTCCCCAACCCACCGGCGTAATTCCAGGCGCAGTCGCGACATCACTTTGGTCCCGAACATTCCTTTTCCGGGCCTTGGATTCGCTAGATAGATGGAGACCCTCGACCGTCCGGTCTTGAGATTGTGATAGATGGCCGGAGAGACCCCAAACCTTGTTCCGAGCAGAGTTTCCACGAGTTCTTCACTCGCCGCCGGAATCTCAACCGCGATCTCGACCCAGGCTTCGCGCGTCGTCACGCGAGCAACCCCTTAACCACTTCGCTGCCCGGCTTGGTCACATTGGTCAGGCGTTGATTCACTCCCTGGACCGGGTAGGTCAACTTCAGGTGATCGAAGCCGAGCAGATGAAGCATGGTCGCATGCAAATCATGGACGGAAACCTTGTCGATCACAGCCTGGTACCCGAACTCATCCGTTTCGCCAAGGCTATGGCCAGGTTTCGACCCGCCCCCCGCCATCCACAGGGTAAAGGCAGCGGGGTTATGGTCGCGTCCAATCAACTTCATCTCCACCCCATTCCGGTTTTCTCGCATCGAGGTCCGGCCAAACTCGCCACTCCAGAGGACCAGCGTGTCTTTGAGCAACCCCTGCTGTTTGAGATCCATGATCAACGCCATGATGGGCTTGTCCAGACTCTGGCATTTGTCCTTGAATCCCTTGTTCAACGCCTCGTTCTCCCCGGCGCCGTGGCTGTCCCAACCCCAGTCGAAAAGCTGGATGTAACGGACGCCACGTTCAACCAATCGCCGGGCGAGCAGACAATTGTTTGCGAACGATTCCTTGCCGGGCTGAGTGCCGTAGAGTTCGTGAATCGCCGCCGGTTCCTGGCCAATATCAAACGCGTCGCTGGCCGCGACCTGCATCTTGAACGCCATCTCGTATTGGGCGATGCGCGTCAAGGTCTCGGGATCCCCGGCCTCCTTCGCGGTTTGGCGGTTGATGGCCGTAATGGCATCCAAGGACCTCCGGCGCATGTCCCGCGAAATTCCCGGCGGATTCGAGAGGAAAAGCACCGGATCCCCCTGAGACCGGCATTGCACGCCCTGATAAACGGAAGGCAGAAAACCCGCGCCCCACACGGATTTCCCGGCGTCGGGATTCTTGCCGCCGCTCGTGAGCACGATGAATCCCGGCAAATTCTGATTCTCCGATCCCAAGCCGTACGTGGTCCACGCGCCAGCGCTAGGGAAACCGGGATTCTGATTGCCGGTGTGGAGCAGGAGTTGTGCGGGACCATGATTGAATTGATCCGTGACCATGGATTTCACGAAACAAATCTCGTCGGCCACTTTGGCAAACTCGGGCAGACGGTCGGAGATCCATTGCCCGGATTGGCCATGCTGTTTGAACGGGAACTGAGGCCCCAGCATCTTGGGCACACCTTGAATAAACGCGAATTTCTTGCCCTTCAAAAGCGATTCCGGGCAATCCTGACCGTCGAGCTTCGCCAGTTCCGGTTTGTAGTCGAACAGCTCCAACTGGCTCGGAGAACCCGCCATGTGCAGGTAAATCACGCGCTTGGCTCTCGCGGGAAGCGGCGCCGCCATCGGTGACAAAGGTTGAGCAGGGTTTCGAACCAAAGGCGCGGAGGATCCCCACGCTCGACCGGTTGACTGGGCGAGCCACAAAGCGCCCAAGCCCAGCCCGCAATCCCTCAAAAAGTGTCGCCTCGTCCGGTGCAGGAGATCCTCATGCATCAGTTCATCCCAGAAGTTCATAGGCATTATCGTACCATGAAGGCGTCAAGGTTTAGGATGGCGTTGGCCACCACCGTCAAAGCTGCGCGCTCGGGAGACCCTCCCAGTTTCCGGGCCTCCTCCGGTTTGGTTTGAAAATCGCGCAAAGCACCGCCGTAAAGTTCCGTCAAGGCCGCCACCATCGCTTTCGGAGGAGCCGCCAGAGTGAGCTTCCGGATCCCGCGTTCAATTTGATCGCGCGGCTTGCCTCCCCCATCGCTCATCGAACCCGCCATGGCCACGGCCATCTCCAGAAATGCAGGGTCATTCATCGTCGCCAGGGCCTGCAAAGGCGTGTTGCTCGGGGTTCGCCTGGCCGTGCAAGCGTCGCGTGTTGGAGCGTCAAAGGTCAGGAACAAGGGATAACCACTCGTGCGCCGGTGAAAGGTGTACAAGCTTCGGCGAAACCGGTTCTCATTGGTGGCGATCTGCCACTTTTCCCCGCTGTACACCGTGTTCCATACGCCGTCCGGCTGTGGGGGAAAAACGGGAGGCCCAAAGGTCTTGGTCGAAAGTAATCCGGTCACCGCCAGGGCCTGATCCCGCACCATCTCCGCCGTCAAGCGCGCCCGTGGCCCCCGCGCATACCAACGATTCCGCGGATCCTTCTCCCAATGCTTCGAGGATACCCGTCCGGATTGTCCGTAGGTCGCGGACAAAGCAAACTCTCGCAGCAAGCCCTTAATCGACCAGCGCAAATCATCCCGCAGCCTTAAAGCCAGAAAATCGAGCAACTCGGGATGCGTGGGCCGCGATCCCGAGGTCCCGAAATCGCCGAGCGTGTCCACCAGGCCCTGGTCGAACATCTCCGCCCAAAGCCGGTTGGCCAGCACTCGCGCTGCCAGCGGATTGTCTTTCCCGACGAGCCACTTCGCGAGATCCAATCTTGTCAGTTCACTCGCCCCCCGGGGAGGACGCACCAGCTCAGGAATGCCGGGACGCACGGCTTCGTCCAAGGTCATGCGATTGCCACGGATGAATACTCTCGTTTCGCGCCGGGCGTCGGCGTCACGCTCGAACACCACGGGCACATTGGCTCCCTTCACTTCTTTGGGCAGGGTGCGCGCGGAATTCCAGCTTTTCCACCGTTCCTGCCGCGGGGTTGATCCGGCCATTTCGGTCCATCGCCGATCCTGCGAGGTGGCCAGGTCGAACTGCGTCAAGGCGCAGCCTTGCACACCCGAGTTCGACGCGATGCCATGTTCAAGGGTCAACTCCAAAGTCGCGCCCGAGGGCGGGGTGAGCGGCTCTGCGAACACCAGCACGCACTCGCGGGCTCCCTTCATCACGGGGTAACTGCCAAAACCCCCGCCGCCACCCTCGATGATTCTCATGGGTTCAAACGGACCCGCCAAATAATCCGCCACCACTTCCCGAAACAGCACGGGCTGGTTCGAGGCGCCCGGCACCGAGTAGCTCGCCAGGAGTTTGGAGAAGATCTGGCCTCGCTCCGGAGGACTCTTCGGATCGACGGATGTCGGAAAGATCCGCACCCGCAGCGCGGTGGCCCCGGCCGGGACTTCGGACTTCAAAGTGTACTTTACCGACACCGGGAGAGTGCCGCCCGCAGTGACCCGGCCTTGATCCGTCACTTCCAACTTACCCCCGGTGGGCCTTGCTTCCGTGGGTTTCAGAATCCGCCAATCGGAGATTTGCCCCCAAACCTTGCGTCCTTCCTCGTGGAGCCGTCGCCGCTCGCGCCGAGCCTCCACCTGGGTCCGCAACAACTCGTTCCTTTGACCTTCGTCGTTGGCAAAAAAGAGCCGGGGGAAATCGTCGTTCTGATCACAATCCTCGGTGCTGTCGAAAAAGGCGGCAAAGCGATAATAGTCGCGGTGCGGAAATGGATCGTAGGGGTGGTGATGACACTGCGCGCAGGCGAAGGTGGTCGCCTGCCAGGCTGTCCACGTGGTGTTCACCCGGTCGAGAACGGCCACGGTTCGATACTCCTCGTCGTCCGTGCCTCCTTCGGTGTTGTTCTGGGTGTTCCGGTGGAAAGCCGTGGCCAGCAGGTCATCGGCTGACGGTTCCGGGAGCAAGTCTCCCGCGAGTTGCTTGATGGTAAACTGATCGTAGGGCATGTCCGCGTTGAACGCGCGAATCACCCAGTCCCGCCAGGGCCAGATTTCACGTGAGGGATCCTTTTCGAATCCAAACGTGTCCGAGTAACGCGCCAGATCAAGCCAAACGGACGCCCAGCGTTCGCCGAACGCGGAGGAGGCCAGCAAACGATCCACCGCGTCCTCCTTGGCCTTCTTCTTGTCCCGCTTGGACTCGCGCACAAACACCGTGTATTCGTCCACCGTGGGTGGCAAACCGGTTAAATCCAGAGAAACGCGGCGCAGCCATTCGGCCGGGGCAGCCTCCGGGGAGGGGCGAAGCCCCTGGGATTCCATCGCCGCCAAAACAAAGTAATCCGCCCCAGTGCGAGGCCATCCGCCTTGCCGGACTCTCGGCCGGGTTTGCGGCTGGGGAGGAATGAAGGACCAATGCTCGCTCCAACGCGCACCTGCTTGAATCCATTGCCGAAGCTTGTTGACCTCGGCAACCGAAAGCCTGGGTCCGTGATCCGAAGGCGGCATGCGGTCGTCCTCATCCGAGGTCGTCACCCGCTGGATCAACTCCGACTCCTCCGGTTTTCCAGGAACAATGGACCATTTCCCCGACTTGCCGCGAGCCAGCGCCTGGTCACGATAAAGAAAAGACAGTTTGCCCGCCTCTTTGACTCCGCCATGACAGGCGGTGCAGTGCTGAGCGAAAAGCGGGCGAATATCCCGGTTGAAATCAATCCCAGAAGCCGCTTTCGCGTCAGCCCGGGCGGCCGGCAAGGCCGACGCCACGACCAGGAGCGCGAGCGCCCACCCCACTGCAAAGATGGAGCCGGGGCTGAGGAAGGGAAAACGGGCGGATATCATGGCTTGATCTGAACCAGTCTAAAGCCGGAGGGCGGGCCAGGCAATTCGGCGGTTGAAGAAAGTTTGCCGATTCTTGGCCTTTACCCCGTCGGACTCGAGCGGACCCGAAGGCTGCCTCATCGATGCTTCCAAATGGAAGCATCGGAAAGTCATTCGAGTTCGCTCGCGGCCCAAGGTCGCTCCCTTCCCATGTGCGCTTCTCTTATGGCGCGAACCTGCTCCGCCTTGACGGGACTCGCTCCCTCCCCAAAACGGGATCTCACAAAGGACAATACTTCGGCAATCTGGGCGTCTGTCATTCCCGCCATTCCGGGCATGGGCACCGAATTCGGTCCTCCATAGCTCTGCCCAGCGACGGTCAACGGACCCGTCAGGCCATGCAAGACCACTTTGATCAGCCGCGCGGCATCACCCTTGACCCATTCACTGCCGGCGAGCGGCGGATAAACCCCGGGCAGCCCTTTTCCCTCGGGCTGGTGACAGGGCAGACACGCCATGTCATAAAGCTGCCCGCCTTCAGACGGCGGGACGTAAGGCTTGGATATCAAGGCTCGAAGGGCCTCCTCCCCGGTCTTCGAAAGCGACAGTCCGCCTTGAGCCAGAAGAGGCGCCCAGCGAGGCTGCAAGGTTCGCGCACTCAAGCGCAGAGCGTAATCCAGAAAAGGATCGCGGCCTCCTTCCCAGGCTGCTGCCACCACCTCCACGGCATCGGGACCCGGCAGGTAAGTGGACGCCACGGCGGCTTCCAGTCGAACCCTCGGATGCTCGTCTCGGGCCGCGGACAAGAGGGAGGTTCGTGCTTCCGCCAGAGCTTCCCCCCATCCCCCCGCCACGCGAGCGCCGTAGGCCCGCACTCTCGCGTCTCGGGCTCGCATCAATTTCTGCAGCACCTTCGCCCGCGGAGCTTCGTGAGCTTCAAGCACCCCCGTCACTTCCAGGAGCAACCGCTCGCTCGCGGGATTCAAATCAGAAAGTCGATCCACCCAGGCGTCGACCTCGCGCAGAACTTCCGCCGCCGGGCGGTAAAAGAGCAACCGCTTCGCTTGATAACGCGTCCAACGTTCGGATGAATCCAGTTGCTTCAATAAGGCCGCAGCGGGCATGGAGGCGAGATCCGGCTGCTTCACCCCGGCCCTTCCTTTCGCCGTCACTCGCCAAATTCGCCCGCGTGTCTTGTCGCGGCGAGGATCCGCATAACTGGCCTGATAATGACCAATCGTGGGATTATACCAATCCGCCACATAAATAGCGCCATCGGGACCCACGCTCACATCCACCGGACGAAAGTCGGGGGTGGACGACCGGACGAGTTTGGGCAACTGCGCGGACTTGAACCCCGCACCCGCGTCGCTCAACCGGTGCAACTCCACCACCGCGCCGAAATATCCCCCGATCACTGCGCACCCTTGAATGTCGTCCGGCAATGCCCGGGTGCCAATCCAATCCAACGAAGTCGTCTTGGGCGAGGTGTCAAACAGCGGCCCCACGGAGTGATACTGCTCGGGCGATTTCGCGTAGGAAACATCCGCCGACAACGTGGAGCCACTCCCGATCGGGCTCCCGCCCCGGACCATGCCCGGCACGGTCCAGTAACCGTGGGGACGGTCCCCCGATTTGTGGAAAACCTGGCCGAAATCATCGAAGGCCACTCCCCAGCAGTTAGCCCCCGCCATGCCGCCTCCAAAAAATCCGTCCAGACGCAACGTCCGCGGACGCCAGCGCCAAACCGCCGAGCGGTCGAGCCGGGCGATGCCCCATGGCGTTTCCACGCGCGAAAAAGCATGCAAACCTTGCGTGAACCAAAGGCTCCCATCAGGACCGTGGGAGATCGAATTCACCAACTGATGCGTGTCCCCAATGCCGAATCCGCTCATCACGACCCGCCGAACGTCTGCTTTGCCATCGCCGTTGGTGTCGCGGTAATGCGCAATCTGATCGAAATCGCATACAAACACACCTCCATCCCCCGGTTCCACTCCCTGAACCATGGTCAATCCTTCGGCAAAGCGCCACGACTTGTCCGCACGTCCGTCGCCATCCGAATCCTCCAAAACCAAAATATAATCGGCCGGCGTGGCACTGGCCTGGGACTGCGGATAGGTCGGGGAACAGGCGACATACAACCTTCCTCGCTCATCCCACGAGCATTGCGTCGGCTTCACAACCCCCTCGCGCTCGGAGGCGAATAAGTTGATCTGATATCCGTCCGCCAATTCGAACTTGGCCAGTTGCTCTTCAGGGGTAAGCCCCTTGGAAGGTTCGGGCGAAGCGGCCCGCGGCGGGGTCAAACGCCCCTCCACCGCCTCGCCTCGCGCCAGGGCATGAATGCGGGCGTCGGCTGTGGCCAGCAGCGGGCGGTGACGTTCGAGGGCTTCCTTCAAAGAGGGTTCGCCACCGCCCGCCTTCGCGAACGATGTCGCCACCCGGTCGCCGTACACAAACGACCAATTGGCGGGCCGCCAACTGTCGAACCACAGCCGGTTCTTCTCCAGAATGGCCTCCCGCAGCGGACTCAGGAGGGCGGCCGCTTGAGGCCTGATTCCAAGCTGGCTCGCCATCACGCGCGCCACTTCTTCCAGGCCCGCTTCGTGGGCATGAAGACCATCCTCGGTGAGCCGGACCGAACCGAGGGGCCGCTCCAGAATCGGCCGGAATAGATCGACGAAAAGGGCGCCTCGCCGACGGGCCAGGTCTCGAATGGCGCTTGTGTAAGCCGCCACATCACCATTGCGCAACGTCAGGTCGGGCGCGTGCGAGGCCAGGGGTTTCTCGAAGGGCATCGGTGAGACCAGGACGACCTTCCGGGTGCGGCCCGCGAATTGATCCAGCAATCGATGGTAAGCCGCCACAAATTCAGGCAGCCGCCCGACTCCGTCCAGTGCTTCCATTTGGCCAAACTGCGCGAGGATGACCGTCGCCCCGGCGGCTTCCAACTGGCGCAGCCACGATCCAAAATTCAGATCGCGCCATTGTTCGTAGACGGTATCCGCCTCCCAGGCCATCGATCGAACTCGCGGCGCTTGCGAAGCGAATCCGGAAGCGAGAAGGGTTTCCAGCGCCCCTGACTTCTGCTCGCGCACGAAATTCTCCTGCCCCACCAACACCACGACTTCATTCGTGCCCAGTTCGAAGATCCCGCCGGGAAATTCGGGCGTGGGCAGTGCGGGTTGACCGTGTCCGATCCGCCCGAGGATCTCCGCTTCGGGTGGAATGATGGAATCGGGAAGGACTTCGAGGGTGATGTTGCGGAAGGAAATCTCAGCCTTGCAATCGCCGTGAATTTGAAGGGCGATCACCCCCTCGGTTTCGATCGCCGGGTCCCTTTCCACCCACGTCGCCGTCCGCTGCCCGTTCAGCACAAGGGTCGCCTGCGGGCCCGTGGCGATGATTTCGTAACGGTTCCATTCCCCGGGCCGTTCGAGGCTCGCCACCAAGTTGGTGTCGGCCATGACCAGCATGCGATTGCGGCGTGATTCGTCATAAACGCAGCCGCTGAATCCAGCCCCGATATCCGCCTGAAATCCGGACATTTCGTTGGGCGGTTGCGCGATGCGTTTGCTGCGGAATTGAACCCCGCCGTTGATGAACCCCTCCGTGCCGACCAGTCGATACTCCAGGCGCAGATGAAAATTCTTGTAGCGCTGAGTGGTGGCCAGGAATTCGTTGCGCGGATTGCCGGCCATGGATCCGCCCACGATGACGCCCTCTCGGACCCGCCAGACCGCGTTCGTCTCCCCTTCCCAACCCGCCAGACTGCGGCCATCGAACAACGGAACCGGTGCCGCATGCAGGCGCAGCGCGAGCGCAAAGAGACCAAGGAGCCAGAGGGCGAATTTCATGGATGCCCCCGAGCCTAGCGAGTTCGCGCCCGGCTCGCCAACCCGGAATTCAGAATCACATTACCACGCGCCGCGGTGGCCGCCATCCCCGGTGTAGGTCCAATACTTCTCGTACATGCGTTGAATCGGCTTCCAAAGAACCGAGCCGTCCACATAAGCCACATGCCCGCCCACGGACCCTGCCTGGCGTGCGGTGGTGGGTTGTTGAATCGGGTAATGATAGATATGCCCTTTCCTCTTGATGGCTCCAGCCCTTCCATGCGGCGCAATCACCCAATTGTAACCACCCACTCCATTCGCCGCCCAGCTGTTCAGATCTGAGAAAAGCACCAGCTTCTGCGTTTCGGCCAGGGCGTTGGTATTGACGAGATTCGGCAAGTCTCCCAGCTTGATCACCGACTGCCACCCCGCCGTCGGAGGCATGCTGCGCCCTCCGTGATAATGGTAACCAATGTAAAAACCAGTGCCCGTCTGAAAGCGGCTGTTCGGCCGGTCGGTGATCCCCGGCAAAGACAAGGGATAGACATTCGGACAGTCGAATACTTTGTCGCCAAAACTATTGCTGATCGATTGATACATCACGGTGGAAATACTCATGAGGAAGGAATCCCCGCCATTGCGAATGCCGTCAAACACCCTGTCGTTGTTGTCCAGCGCATAGACATGCGTGGCGATGCCGAGCTGGCGCAGGTTTCCAATGCAATTCGCGCGTTTGCCTCTCTCCCGGGCCGAACTGAGCGCGGGCAGAAGGAGTCCCGCCAGGATGGCGATGATGGCGATCACCACCAGAAGCTCGATCAGGGTGAATCCGGTCCGTGCCTCACGAGTGGAAGGGCAGCGCGAGCCCAAGAAATTCGGGGGAACCATGCACTCACTTTTCTCCAACCACCCCGCGCTGGCAAGCATCACTTTTCCAGCGGAAAGGGACGCACAAACCCCGCCCATCATTCCCAGCGAAGCCCTCGAGCCCGCCCATGAAATGCCTGTTCCACGACCCGGAATCGCCGGCCCGGTTGAGCGTGAAACCTGCGGATTAGCGCCGTGCCGGACGAGCCCACTCCGCCGCCAACCGATCCAGCAGGGCCACTGGCGCGGGGCCGTCGTGGATGACCACGCGATAGCGCAGCACCAGGGGACGGGTCGGATCCAGCGCGACCTCCGCGGGCGCGGTAATGCACGGATTGATCATGCGCGTGACCCGATGGTTGTGCCACCAGGTGGGCGGATTGGACGGGTGCTGCACCACCGCCACTCCGCCCCGCTTGCCATCCGGAAAATCGATGGTGAAACCGTACCACGGCGCGTCCGGCCAATCGGATTCAGGCTTGGTATGGACCGGATCCGGCAACGCGACTTTGCCTGCGGGATTGAACGCTTCGATGCGGCCCTCCTTGCGCAACCGGACGCAAAAGCCTCCGAAGGCCCATCTCCCCAACTGGGTGGGCGCGGTCGGCGTGAGCTTGTAAGTCAACTCAAGGACGTTGGCGTCGGGGGCCGAGCGCAGTTTGGCTTCCAGCGTTTCGTTGATCAGGACCTCCTGGTCGGCAACCCACTCGTTGTCCGCTTGAAAATCAGCCGAAACCCCGAACGCCCTGACGCCCCGCAACCCACGATGGCGGATCACGCGGCCCACCTTGGGCGCCGGTTCTCCCCAGCCCCAAAAGTCTCCTTTCTTCGTTCCCCGAACCTCAACCCAGCCGAGAAAAAGTCCGCGATGATGTTTGTGATCGGCGGGGGCAAGATCGGTCATCACCAGCCCTGATGGCGTCGTCAGAGGGTGAAAGAAGGCGCCACTTTCAACCGAAAGCCCGGTTCCCGCGGGGGCGACCGTCTGATATCGTGCCACAACGTGGCCGTCGCGATTTCGGATGGCCACACCTTCCTTCGAGGGTTCGATTCCAAATTTGCCGGACGGAAACGCCGGCAAACCTCCCGCCAGAAAGGGAAGCGCCGCCAGGAGCCAAACCAAGGTAGGTGCGGTAATGACCATGCCCCCCAAACAACCCTTCTCTCCCCTCGCCTGTCAAGCGAGTCAGCCCAAATGTCGCGAAAAGTAGCCCTCGTAGAGACGGTTGCGCAGCCTCATTTCGCCCCCACGACCCGGCACCATCACCCCGCCGGATTGCAAGCAATGGAGCTGATGCTCGTCGGGCTGAGCGCCACCGTCCAACACCCGTCGCAACGCTTCGAGCAAGGGTCGATTCTTCGAAAGCAACAAAACGATGCGCTTGAGGTGGTCGGAGAAAATTCCATCCGACCGGCCGGCCGCCTCGCCAAACTTCGCCCAGAGGGACGGATTCAGCACCAGCTCATGCAGACTTCGCCGCACGAGGTAGGGCTGGCCTCCGACCCAGTCGTAAAAAGCGTCGAGATCCACCTCGGATTTCAGAGGCGAACCGTAGCGATCATTGAGATCTGCGACTTGAGCCCGGGTCAAATCCTGGATGTCCAGCTTCTTCCCCACGTTGAACGGGGAGAGGTTCAGATCCGTAATGAACAAATGCCCTTCGGTGGCATAAGAGACGATCCATTGCAGCTTCGACCAGGGTCCCTGAACATCCAGCGCCCTTTCGTTGTACCAGGCGCGCATCAGGCTGAATACTTCGCTCGCCAAACTGCTCACGATCAGCCGGTCGGCTTCGTCCATCGCCCACACGAGCGGCTGTTGCCGGTCTCCAAGCACTGCCTCCTTCACAAACCGCTCAAAGTTTCGATTGGGACTGAGCCGGTCGTCCCAATGGTCCGTGAGATCCTCATCCAAATCGAGCTGCGCCGCCAATGAGGTGGCCAGAGCACGGTAGAAGGAAGGCAGATCCTTCAAGTCAGCGGTGTTGAGTTTTTGAAAGTCTGTCAGCACCACCCCTTTGCCGGTTTGCCGCGCATACTCCAACCCCCGGGCCAGCAAGGAGGTCTTGCCAATCTGGCGGGCTCCTTTGATCAGAATCACCCCTTCTCCCTTCGAGATTTCATCCTTCAATTCCTGATCTACCGCTCGCTCCACGTAAAAGGGCGATTGCAAACTGACCGCACCACCGACAGCCTCAAGCGGGAAAAGCGGGGGCCGGACACCGGCGGGGAATGAGGGGTGGATCATGACAAAATCTAATGAAGTTAAGCATCGATTCCCACTGGAAGCAACGTTGGATTTCGTGGGGATCAGGGCGGAATCCGCACAAAACGAATGACAAACCAGGGCTGATCGCGTTGACTTTGCGCCGCTCGAACGCGGCGCGGCTGGGCCGCCCACGCGGACGGCACTCGACATGCCCAAACGCACCGACATTCACTCCGTTCTTATCGTGGGCGCCGGCCCGATCGTCATCGGCCAAGCCTGCGAATTCGACTACTCCGGCACCCAGGCCTGCAAAGCGCTCCGGGAGGAAGGTTATCGCGTCGTCCTGGTCAACTCGAATCCGGCGACGATCATGACCGATCCGGAATTCGCCGACCGCACCTACATCGAGCCGATCACGCCCGAAGCCGTCGAAAAGATTATCGTCCGGGAACTGGCCGAGTTGAAGCGGCTGACCCGGCCCGGCGGACCGGACAAGCTCGTGCTCCTGCCCACCCTGGGAGGTCAAACGGCACTCAACACCGCCATGGCCTTGCACAAAAAGGGTGTCCTGGAACGGCATGGCGTCGAAATGATTGGCGCCAAGGCCGAGGCGATCCACAAAGGGGAGGACCGCGAAGCCTTCAAGCAGTTGATGCTGCAAATCGGTTTGGACGTTCCCATTTCCGGCACGGCCCACAACATGGACGAGGCCCGGAACGTGGCGGAACGTATCGGCAAGTTCCCGCTCATCATCCGTCCCGCGTTCACCCTCGGCGGCACCGGCGGCGGCATTGGCTATAACCGGGAGGAATTTGAAGCCATCGCCAAGCGAGGGATCGACCTCTCCCCCGTCAGCGAGGTGTTGATCGAGGAATCCTTGCTCGGATGGAAAGAGTTCGAGATGGAGGTCATGCGGGATCGTGCCGACAATTGCGTCATCATTTGCTCGATCGAGAATTTCGACCCGATGGGCATTCACACGGGCGATTCGATCACCGTGGCTCCGATCCAGACCCTGACCGACAAGGAATATCAAATCATGCGGGACGCGAGCTTCGCGGTCATCCGTGCCGTCGGAGTCGAAACCGGCGGATCGAACATCCAGTTCGCGGTCAACCCCGCAAACGGGCGGATGGTGGTGATCGAAATGAACCCGCGGGTGAGCCGCAGTTCCGCCCTGGCCTCCAAAGCCACCGGGTTCCCCATCGCCAAGATCGCGGCCAAACTCGCCGTCGGATATCTCCTCGACGAGATTCGAAACGACATCACGCGCGAAACACCGGCCAGCTTCGAACCGACCATCGACTACGTGGTCACCAAGATCCCCCGCTTTGCCTTCGAAAAATTTCCCCAAGCCGACCCCACGCTCACCACGCAGATGAAGTCGGTCGGCGAGGCGATGGCCATCGGGCGCACCTTCAAGGAATCGCTCCAGAAATGCCTGCGCTCCCTCGAAATCGGTCGCAGCGGGCTGGGGGGCGACGGCAAGCCCTGGCGCATCGGCGCCGAGATTTACGGAGACCGTGACCTCCTGCCGCGGGATCTCATCAAGGGAAAGTTGAGCGCCCCCAACGCCGAGCGCATTTTCTTCATCCGCCACGCTCTCCGGGCCGGGTTCACCATCGAAGAGGTCAACCACCTCACCTCCATCGATCCCTGGTTCCTGACCCAAATCAAAGAGATCGTCGATTTCGAGGAGGAATTGGCGAGCGCGAGAGCGTGAGCTCGTGAAGCCGGCCGGGGACGCGATGGCCAATCGTGGGGCGATCAACCCGGCGGCGCCATCCGAAACTCCTCCACGACGCGTCCGCCCATCAAGTGCTCCTGGATGATGCGTTCCAGCACGTCCGGGGCGCAGGAATGATACCAAACCCGGTCGGGATAAATCACTGCGATCGGCCCCCGCACGCATAGCCTCAGGCAGTTTGCCTTCGTTCGCAGCACCGAACCCTTCGTCCCCGCCAAGCCCAGTTCCTTCAGGCGCCGCTTGAGAAACTCCCACGATTCCAGTCCCCTTTCCTTCGCACAGCACTTGGGCTCGGTCTGATCCGCGCACAGAAAGATATGCCGGGTGGCCCCGAAAAGGCCCACCGATTCCGCCGCGGTCGCAAGCGCCTCATCCATCGCTTCCTCACGAAAGGTTGACCACATTCGCCGGACAACCGGCCAGAAACGACCGTGCGTTCTCCACGGCGACCGCCATCAAACGCGAGCGTGCGGACCGGCTGGCCCAGGCGATATGCGGAGTGACCAAACACCGCGGAGCGGTCAACAATGGATTGCCCCCGGGAGGAGGCTCCACGGACAACACGTCCAGTCCCGCGCCGGCCAGTCGACCTTCGGTCAAGGCCCTGGCCAAGGCTGTCTCATCAATCAGCGGCCCTCGGCTGGTGTTGATCAAAAACGCGGTGGGCTTCATGAGCGCCAGCCGGCGCTCGTTGACCAGCCCCTGCGTGGCGGGGGTCAGCGGACAATGCAAACTCAGCACGTCAGCCCCCGAGAACAACGCGTCCAGCTCAACGAACTCGATCCCCTCTTGCGCGGGCCGGTCTGGCTTCGAAGAAGACGCGATCACCTTCATCCCGAAGGCCTGGCCGAGCTTTGCCACGGCGGCCCCGATACGCCCCAGTCCCACAATGCCCAGCGTCTGACCATGCAATTCCACCAGGGGATGATCCCAGTAGCAAAAATCAGGGCATTGCGACCACCGGCCTTTCCGGACGGTGCTGGCGTGATGCCCCACTTGCAAAGCAAGTTCTAAAATCAGTCCGAAGGTCATCTGCGCAACAGACGCGGTGCCATAGGCCGGGACATTCGAAACAGCGATGCCCCGGCTTCTCGCCGCCTGCGCGTCCACAATGTTGAAGCCCGTGGCCAGCACGCCGATGTAACGCAACGATGGAAGCTCCTCCATCGCGGCGGCGCTAACCGGCGTCTTGTTCGTCAGGACCAGTTCCGCCCCTTGGGCCCGCGCGACCACCTCCGCCGCCGGAGTGCGGTCATAAATGACACAGTCTCCCAGCGCCTTGAGAGGGTCCCAGGATAAATCCCCGGGATTCAGCGTATGACCGTCGAGAATGACGAGGCGCGGCATGGACCCGGCTTCCGTCTAGTACTTGGCCGCTTCCTTGTTTCCGCCCCGGCCAAGATGGTTGAGAATTTCGCGCGATTTGGACAGCAAGAACCCGGCCTCGCTCGCCACGGCGACAAATCGAAAACCTTGCTCCAGCCGACGCTTCGCCGACGCGGCGTCCGCCACATGAATGCCCGGGGCAATGCCCCGTTTCCGGCACACCTCCAGCACTTTCTCCAGCGCGCTGACAAAGCGTGGATCGTCGCTCTCGAAGGAAGGGGGCCTCCCCATCGAGTTGTGCAGATCGTTGGGCCCGATAAACAATACATCAATGCCCGGCACCCCGGCGATCGCCTCCAGATTCGCCACCGCATCGATATGCTCGACCATCAACACGACCAGAATCTCCTCATTGGCTCTCGCATAATAGGTCGCCGCGTCCGTGTCGAAATTGGTCGCATGAAGCAGTCCACCGATGGAACGTCGCCCCAACGGAGCGTAACGGGCCGCCGCCACCGCGTCCTCAGCCTCCGCTTTGGAATTCACCATTGGCACCACCACCCCCCAGGCTCCCGTGTCCAGAACACGCTTGATGTTTTCCCCGGTATTCCAGGGCACCCTCGTCAGGGGCACGCATCCCGCACCCGCCAGGATGGCGTAGCTCTGCGCCGCGCTCTCAAACGAGGTCGGACTGTGCTCCAGCTCAATCGTCAGCCAATCGAACCCCGTCCGCGCCATCAAACTCGCCACCAAGGGATCCGGCAACGTCAGCCAAGTCCCCACACAAGATTCGCCTTGGGCCAGGCGGGATCGCACCGTGTTCTTTTTCATGAGGATCGAAAATCTATTGGACCTTGGCGCGCAACTTGGGGCTGCGATACACAGCCTCATCCACGACCCAGCGCGGACGCCTTCCCTGCATTGCGTTCACGATGGCTTCCGCGGCGGCCATGCTGACTTTTTCGCCCGTTTCTCGCGTGAACGAGGCTTGATGCGGCGTGAGCAACAAACGCGGAGTGGAGCGGAGCGGATGGTCCGCCGGAAGCGGCTCGACGGCGAAGGCGTCCACCGCCGCCCCCGCGAGGACTCCTTCCTGGAGCACTTTGACCAAGGCCGCCTCGTCCACCAGCGCTCCCCGGGCGGTGTTGATCAAGTAGGCGGTGGACTTCATTTTCCTCAAGCGAGTCTCGTTGAGCAGGCCACGGTTGTCGGGCGTCAACGAGGCGTGGAGGCTGACGAAATCGCTTTGCTCCAGCAGCGTGTCGAGATCCACAAAACGAATGCCCAACTTTTCCGCCTCGGCATTCGGCGCGATGTCGTAGGCCAGGATCCGCATGTCGAAACCTCGCGCCCGTTTGGCCATGGCTTGCCCGATGCGGCCGCAGCCGATCAAACCCAGGCTCTTGCCATGCACGTCGTGACCCCAGGCCGATTTCCACAAACCCTGCTTCATCGACTCGTGGCCCTCGGCCAAACGGCGGGCGACTCCGAGCAGGAGAGAAAAGGCGTAGTCCGCGACGGCGTCATTGAGGAGTCCGGGAGTATAAGCCACCATGATCCCCTGCTCCGTGGCGGCCGGGACATCAATGGCGTCGTAACCCACACCCCAACGCGAAATCATTTTCAGCGAGGCCGCCTCGGGAGCACGCAGCAACTCGGCTTTAAAGTGGTCCATGCTGGCCAAAACCGCGTCCACGCCGGGTAATTGCGGCAACAGTTCGGGCACGGTCAGCGGACCGAGCTTGGGCGGGACGAGGACTTCGGCGCCCGATGCTTTGAGGAACTTGGTGGCCGCCTCGCCTACTTCACGGAAAGTGCGTGCGGTGATAAGAATTCGCCAGGACACGGGCGCCAAGTCTAAAACCCGTCGCGCAAATAGCAAGATGGGGAAAGTGCCGGGTGTGAATGGAAGGGGCGGGCGCGGAGCACGGCCAGGTGCCAGACCACCAGCCGCAGCCAGGTTCGAACTTCGAGACGCAAGGGATTCCTCAGTCGAGCCCGCGTCGACGAAGCCGCTGCGACTGATCCCGCCGGGCGGGACACAATCGCGCCCCATCGAAGGGCCAAGGCGGGATCGTCAGCCACTTCCGATCACACCCAAGCGCCCGGAAAACCACGGAGGACGAATAATTCATCGACCGAATGGAGAATCCCGGTTCTCGAATCACTTCATGTGGACGGTCAGGCCCGGCCATGGTCCTTTCTCCCGACCACCCAAGCCAGTTCGGGCCAGGTTCGTTGTCTACGCCGTCCGGACAAGATCCACCCCAGAAACGTTGAACGAACGAGCCCTTCGTAGGTGGCCAAGCAGATCGCGATCGCACCCCACGCCAACGATGACATCGCGCGGCATTTCTTGGCCGACACGCTCTCGGGAGACGGTCAAAAGACTCTCATCAGCCTCATTTCCTTGTTCAGCCTCGCGGTGATCGCGGTCTATTCGCGCGCGGTTCGAAAGAGGATCGGACGCGTATCCCCGCGTCCCGACGGACAGGAGCGCTAAACCCCCCCGAACCGGCGGTGGCGGCGCGTATATTCCTCCAGCGCTTCGAAGAATTGTGGCTTGCGAAAATCAGGCCAAAGCGTCGGCGTCACCACCAACTCGGAATACGAGATCTGCCAGAGCATAAAGTTGCTCACCCGCATTTCCCCGCTGGTGCGGATCAGCAAGTCCGGATCGGGCCAATGCCTGGTATAGAGGTGTTGCGAAATGACTTGTTCATTGATTTCGGCAGGTTCGATCTCGCCTCTTCGCATCTTGTCGCCAATTTCACGCACCGCTTCCACGATTTCAGTCCGGCCGCCGTAACTCAGCGCGAGGATCAACGTCAGGCCCTTATTCTTCGCGAGCGCGGCCTGCGTTTTCGCCAACTGCTTCTGCACAAACTCGGGCAGGCGGTAGATTTGCCCGATGACTTCGAGCCGGACATTGTTCCGCTGCAATTCTCCGATCTCCATTTTCAAGAACCGGGCAAGATACTTCATGAGGGTATCAACCTCGTCCTTGGGACGATTCCAATTCTCGACACTAAACGCGTAAAGCGTCAGGTACTTGATTCCCAGTTCGCCCCCGGCTCGTACGATGGACCGCACCGACTCCACGCCCTGGCGATGCCCTTCCACCCTGGGCAACTGGCGTGCCTTGGCCCAGCGCCCGTTGCCGTCCATGATCACCGCCACATGGGTCGGGATGTTCGACCTTGCCTGGGCGCTTAATGCCGGATGGAGTTCTTTGGTCATGGCGAAGGAATAGGTTTCGGCGGACGCCCGCGCAGTTGCAAATCATGCTGCTGGGCCAAGCATTCCGTGACGACATGATAAGCAGCCGCTTGCTGTTCCGGGTTTGCGTCCGGGTTGTTCTGGATCTGGCGGGCGACTGCGATCGCCTTCTCCGGCTCCTCCATCGCCTGATAACCGCTCGCCAGAAGCATCAAACCCTCAAAGTCCGTAGGCGACTTGTCCAGTTCGTCCTGGATCAACTCCACCGCCTCTTTCAGCCGGCCTTCGGAAGCCGCGAATCGAGCTTCGTCGTAATGGGGTCGGAAGGCGCCGAGTTTCACCGGGATGCTGAACAAGAAGCGCGAGAAGGAAATCGAGTAGCGATGGGCAAAGTAGGGCGCCCACAGCACGACGACGAAAACAAACACGAAGAAGAGCAGCGTGGTTCCGAGGGCCATGGGTTCGATCCAACCCTTCGCCAGGAGCCAAACCAGCGGTGCGGTCACGACGAGCTTCAGCTTGGCCCCGCTTGGGGCATCTTGAACTCGTGTCCATGGATAGAGCAGGGCCAAAACCACCGCCGTCACCAGAAAGGGAACCATGGCCTGCACTCAGTTCCTGGAATCGGTTTCTATGCCGTCCATGGCGTGGAGGACGCAGCCATGGCGTCGAGAAAACGCTCGAAGGTCAGCGAACCTGCTGCTCGATCCTTTTGAGCGATGGGGGCAAACCCGCGAAGAAAAGCGACCTGCCGCATGAGACTCTGAGTCAGGAATGGAGTTTTGTAACCCTTTCCTGTAAACCGATACTTCCAAACGCACGAACGACTCGAATCGAGACGCTCAAAACGTCGCTTGACCCCTCTCCGACTGGGAACGGGTTGCAGAATGCCTCGATCGACACAAGCCATCACAGACTTATTACGGGTTAGTCGAACGAGGCGGCAAGCAGTTTCACCGCTCCCTCAGAAAGGTCGGTGCATCCAGAGGTTTTCGGTGACCGGGTTGTCGTGGTAACGCAGACAGCCCTGTCTGCTGTTTCGCAGGCTGCCTGGCCTGCGGGGCGACGAAGGGAACCAGGCGTGTGGAGAACAGGGCAGGGCCTCGTTCTTCACCCGCCGGGCCGACGGGCCGTCGGCGATACGGCAGGCTGGGCAGCCTGCGCCACACGACAGACATCTTCGGGATGCACGGCAGAAAGCTCGCCGTTGGGATGAGCGCCCACCATCGGAAACCCACACATGACGAAAAGACAGTCGGCTGGGGATGACTCAACGATGTTGCAGGCTTCTACGGACTCCCTTCGGTGCGCCCTCATCGAGGCCGACCGCGTGGACGGCATGGTCGCCTTACCCGGCCAACTCTTCAACCGCACCCAGATTCTCGTCCGCCTCTGGTTCTTCGCGAAAAGCCAAGCCGACGGCGATACCTTCGAGGAAAAGATGCCGCGCCTCGTCGCCGAACGACAGGGTCAGTTCGCAGAGTCGGCCAGACTTGAAAGGTCCAGGCTACAATTGAACGCACTGGCCACAGCCCAGTCTGGCCGCCGTAGCTTTGGCGGAGGCGGGTTCGCCGAGTCCACGAAAAGGGAAGCCGCTATACGCGCCAGCCTAAAGAGGCTAGACTGCAACCTATGAGCAAAGCACGATTCACCGAGCGTCAGGCCGACGTGCGCGAGAGTGCCGCCCGCCTTGCCGAAGCAGTGGCCCAACCGGAAAGCGATCTTATCCGCGACGCCACCATCCACCGCTTTGAGTTCACCTTTGAAGTCGTGTGGAAGACCCTCAAGCTCTACCTCGAACGTCAGGGGCACGAATGTGGCGGGCCACGGCCGACGCTCAAGAAGGCCTTCGCCGAGAACCTGATCTCTACCACCGAAGAAGCCGACCGCTGGTTCCAGATGCTCGAAGAGCGCAACCTCACCAGCCACGCCTACGATGAAGCCCTCGCCATCCAAATCTACCGACACATCGTGCAAGACTACGCTCCCTTGCTCGGTGGCATGGCGGAGAGGATCCAAACCCTGAAATGGGACTGACCGCATGAAGACCCTCGCCCTCCGCGAACGAGACCTTGCCATGCTACGCCGCACCTTCCGCTCATTCCCGTGCGTACGTTCTGTGCACCTCTTCGGCTCACGCGCCACCGGCCACGCCCGCCGCACCTCCGACATTGATCTCGCCATCTCCGCCCCGGGCGCCACCATCGACGAGTGGCTGGCACTGACCGATGCGCTCGACGAAGCCCCCATCATCTACGAGTTCGACGTCGTCCGCACCGAACGCGCGCACAACCCCCGGCTTCTCGAAAGGATCGCCCGCGAAGGCGTGCTCATCTATCCAGAGCACCCCATCGCATAAAGCCAAGATCGAGTTGAACCGGCGGATGAATTCTAAGCCGCCTCGTTCTTCGACACTCTTGCGACCCGCACCTTCGAGTTCTCCTGGCCGCGAAGGAAGTTCTGCGCGCCTTCGATGAGCAGGTGAAGCTGTTGTTCCAGTAAATCCACGTCAACCTCCACCCATCCCGTTCCTCGACCCCATTCTCACCGCTTGGGCTTTCGACCGGGAGGTTGATGCATTGTGTCGTGCCTCTCCCGCCCAGTGCATCCCGATGTTGCCGGTGATGCAGGTAGGGCGCGTCCGTCCCGGCGCGCCCCCGGAGCATGATGTTTTGCATCCCGTGGGCGGCGGGCTGGGACAGGCCCGCCCTACCAACAACATCGGGATACACGGTCTCCCGCCCCTCACGCCATTTTCACATTGCGGCTGCACGGGCCCCGAGCGACACTCCAGGCATGTTCGCCAAGGTGTGTGCGGCCGCGGTTCAGGGGATTGACGCGTACCCTGTCGAGGTCGAAGTGAATTCCGGATGGGGTGACACCAATGTGGTCATTGTGGGCCTTCCCGACGCCGCCGTGCGCGAATCGCGCGACCGCGTGGGCACCGCCTTGTCCAATTCCGGCTTCAAATTCCCCATGGGCAAAACCACGATCAATCTGGCCCCGGCGGATATCAAAAAGGAAGGACCCAGCTTCGACTTGCCCATCGCCTTGGGACTGCTCGCCGCCAGCGGCCAGGTCGAAACGGATCTGCTGGAGGATTTCGTCATCACGGGAGAACTCGCGCTGACCGGCGCCGTGAGGCCTGTGAAAGGCGCGCTCGCCATTGCCCTGCGAGCCAAAGCCGAGGGGCGGCGCGGCATCCTGCTTCCCGCGGAGAACGCCAATGAGGCCGGTGTCGTCCGGGGCATCGAAGCCATTCCGATTCGAAATCTGCGGGAAGCCTCCGAGTTTCTTGAGGGCGCGCGCGCGCTGCCGGCTGTTCACCTCAACGCCGAACAAATGTTTGATGCGCCCCTGGAGGACGATGTGGATTTCGCGGAGGTCAAGGGGCAGGAATCGGTGAAGCGCGCCTTGGAAATCGCCGCCGCCGGCGGGCACAACGCGCTGCTGATCGGCCCTCCTGGCACGGGCAAATCGATGCTTGCCCGCCGGCTCCCCACCATTCTCCCGCCCCTCACCCTTGATGAGGCCCTCGAAACCACCAGGATTCATAGTGTCACCGGGCTGCTGGAAGCGCACCAGGCCTTGGTCACTCGACGACCCTTTCGTTCCCCTCATCACACGGCCAGCGATGCCGGATTGTTGGGCGGCAACGCGCATCCGACCCCTGGAGAAATCTCGCTCGCCCATCATGGCGTGCTCTTCCTGGACGAACTGCCTGAGTTCAAACGAAGCGTGCTCGAAACGATGCGACAACCCCTCGAAGAAGGTCGCGTCACCATCTCTCGTGCCGCCGGTAGCGTCACGTTCCCTTCCCAATTCATGCTCGTCGCGGCCATGAATCCCTCCCCGGACGGCAAGATGCCTGGTGAATCGCGCTGCTCGCCTCGCGAAATTCAGAATTACCTGGGACGCGTTTCCGGTCCGCTCCTGGATCGCATCGATTTGCATGTCGAAGTGCCGGCGGTTCCGTTCAAGGACATGGCCGCCGCAGCGCCGGGGGAAACTTCCGCTGCCATCCGAGCCCGCGTGATCACGGCCCGCCATCGCCAGCAGGAGCGATTCAAGAACCGGCCTCGCCTCACTTGCAACGCGCGCATGGGTGCGCGAGATCTCAAGCAATACTGCCCTCTCGACACCACCTGCCTCGATCTCTTGAAGGCGGTGATGACGGATCAGAATCTGAGCGCCCGAGCCTACGATCGTATCATCAAAGTCGCGCGCACCATCGCCGACCTAGCCGGGCAGGAAACCATCAACCCCGACCACGTCGGGGAAGCCATCGGCTTTCGATCCTTGGACCGGCAGATCTGGTCGTAACGCGGACACACAGGCCTTCCCCCCCATTCGCGGCAAATTCCAACCCGTCGCCGACGTCCAGGCTCAGACCCTCTGACCTTGAAGGGGGGGAAGGGTGGGGCGTGGAACGAAAAGGAGCCGCAATGAGGAGGTCTTGGATTTTTCGGAAGCGGCAGGAGCGAGGGAGTGATCCTGATCTTGATTCGTGACCGGGATTCCGTCCCTCCGTGTCTTGGTGCCTCCGTGAGAAACTTGGCCATCGGCGCGCGGGCTTCAGCCCGCTTCGACGTGGAACAACACCGAGCGCAGGGCATGAGCCGACGGTCATCAAGCTCCGCGGCTGGCTCACCTCAACGAAACGATTCTTCCGACCTCCGGCTCATCTACCGACCAGTGGGCTCAAACTGATCCCACGCCAGGTCAGGAGTTCTGAGGATGGATTCACAACGGACGCAAGATCGACTGTGGACGCAGATAATCGAAGAAGGTTTCGGGGCTGTTGACGCCTCCACCCATGCCGCTCAGGTTGCAGCCGCCATACGGCACGCCGTGCGGAAACAAGTTGTGGGCGTTAATCCAGCTGTTCCCCGCCACCATCGCTTCGGCGACGCGATTGGCGCGCTCCAAGTTTCGGCTCCAGACACTGTTGGCCAATCCGTAATGGGACCGGTTCACGATTTCGACCGCCTCCTGCTCGTCGCGAAAACGAACGAGATACGCGACCGGACCGAAGATCTCCTCCCGGCACGCCACGTTGTCCGGCGAGCCGGTCAGGAGAGCGGGAGAGACGTAAAACCCTTTTTCATGGCCGGCCACGGTGGCGACTCCGCCTCGCAGAAGACACTGGGCTCCTTCCTTTTCACCCTTTTCCAGATAACCCAGCACTCGATCCCGCTGCTTGGCGCTCACGACGGGACCCATCTGAGTCTCCGCGTCCCATTCATGGCCGATGCGGGTGGACCGCAAAGCTTTGGCTGCCCCGTCCGCCAGCGCGTCGAATATCTTTTCATGCACCAGCCACCGTGTGGCTGTGCAACAGACCTGGCCCGCGTTTAAGGTGATGGCGCCCGCGAGAGCTTTCGCGGTGGCTTCCACGTCGACGTCGTCAAACACCACCGCAGCCCCCTTGCCTCCCAGTTCCAGTTTCGCGGGAATCAAATTGCGTCCGGCGGCCTCGCCTACCAGGCGCCCCACTTCAGGCGAACCGGTAAAGGACATGCGCCGGAGCCCCGGATGCCTTGCCAGAGCCGCGCCCGCCGTTTCCCCCAATCCCGTCACAACATTGACCACACCTTTGGGAATGCCTACCTCCTCGGCCAACTTGGCAAAATACAGGGTCGAAAGCGGCGTGTCCTCGGCTGGTTTGATCACAACCGTGTTTCCCGCGGCCAGCGCCGGTGCGATCCCCCACCCCACCAACAGCAAGGGAAAATTCCAGGGAAAAATGAATCCGCATGGACCGTAGGGTACTCGTATGGATCGGGCCTCGAATCCGGAAACCGCAATGGGTTCCCGGCGACGCGCGTGGACGGAGAGATCGGCAAAATACCGCAACGTCGCGGAAACATTGGGGATGTCTCCCTGCAGCGCCGCCCCGAACGGTTTCCCGACGTCCCAGGACTCGATCTGGGCGAGAACGGGCCGGCGCTGGTCCACCAAGTCGGCGAGCCGGTGCAGGAAAACCGCGCGTTCGTTGGCCGGCAATCCAGCCCAGCCACTCGCTCGAAAGGCATCCTGGGCGGACCGGACCGCTCGATCCACTTCTCGCTCGCCCCCGGCGGCGACGCGAGCGATCGGCTTGTCATCGCCGGGATCACGCGTCTCGAATGTTGCGCCACCCTCGGCCTCCACCCATTGTCCGCCGATGAACATGCGCAGGGGTTGATGCGAGAGGAATTCTGAGACTTCAGGAAGCATGGAGGTCATAGCAAAAACGGTTCGGGGTTAGGGCGACCACTCTCGACCCGATCTCCACGAAAGGCAACGAAAAGCCTCGATCGCCGACCTTGGCCGGTTCATCCCGATGTTGCCGGTGATGCAGGTAGGGCGCGTCCGTCCCGGCGCGCCGCCGGAGCATGATGTTTTGCATCCAGCGGGCGGCGGGCTGGGACAGGCCCGCCCTACCAACAACATTGGGATACACGGGACCTTGGCCGGTTCATCCAGAGGTTGTCGGTGACCGGGTTGTCGTGGTCACGCAGACAGCCCTGTCTGCTGTGGTGCAGGCGGCCCAGCCTGCGGGGCGACGAAGTGAACCCGGCGCGTGGAGATCATGGAAGGGCCTCGTTCTTCACCCGCCGGGCCGATGGGCCGACGCGCACCGTTCAACCCGCCCCGCGTGTAGGCCTTGGCCCTGGCAACACCCATGTCCTTGCACCTGCCATGCCCCTGCGAAGACATATCCGAAACGGCGTGAACGCCGCGGTCCGAACGGCATCCTGCGAACGCGCCGGATCCACCGGGCCGGCCGGCGTCAGAGGCCTTCCACAAATTTCTGCATGGCCTCTTCCTGCCTCTCGATCGAATCCACCAGTTTAAATTGGGTGCGCGCTCGATCCAGATTGTGATTCGGCCGATGAACGCGGAAATACGTGTCTCCTTTGAGGTAATCCGTAAGAAACCTCAACCCGATGGTGAACGTGATCAGCTTTCCCGAGAAGGCAACGAGGGCTTTCTCCGGTTTGGTCAAGAAACCCGCGGTCTTCTCGATGTACCCCTTGGCCAAGGCCCGAAACATGGGCATGCGCATTTGCACTTTGTCGAGATCCTGCTCGTCTTCGAGCGTCGGACTCGTCGTCGTCCGCACCATGTCGCCGAAATCGTAAAGCGCGCACCCCGGCATGACCGTGTCGAGATCGACCACGCACATCGCCTCGCCGCTGACGGTTTCGAGCATGACGTTGTTGAACTTGGTGTCATTATGGGTGATTCGCTCGGGAATCCGTCCCTTCGCAAGCCCCTGGACAATGACGGAAACGATTTTTTCCCGCTCCAAGGCGAAAGCGATCTCCTTCTGAGCGGTGCTGGCTCGATTGACCCGGTCTTCGGTAACCGCCTTTTGCAGCGCCTGGAATCGTTTGGGAGTGTGGTGAAAATCAGGAATGGTTTCGTTCAGTCGTTTTCCCGGCAGATCCACGAGCTGCGCCTGAAAAGTGCCAAAGGCACAACCCGCCTGATAAGCCTGGGAGGACGTTTCCACCGCTTCGAAAGTTTTCACGCGTTCGACGAACACAAACGTGCGCCAGCAATCGCCCTGGGCCGATCTGTAATAGGGTTTCCCGTCGCGAGTGGGAACCAGTGTCAGCACCCGTCGCGTGATGTCCTTGGCTTTTGAGGATTCAAGCTTGGCGCGAATGTGCCCGGTCACCCGCATCAGGTTGTCCGTCAATCCATCGGGATCCTTGAAGACTGTCGTGTTGATTTTCTGGTGGATGTAACGCACTTGCACTCCGCCTTGCCCGTAGGTGGCGGTGTAGGTCTCGTTGATGTGCCCAATCTTGCAAGGCTCGGCGTGAAGAATCTCGCCGTAAATCTGGAATTGCCTCGAAATCTCCTGGATCTGCGCTTCTTGATACAGAGACATAAATCACGGCTGGCCGACGCAATAAATCTTCTGCAATGTCCGAATAAACAGCTTCCCGTGCGCCGCAATGATCGATGCCCGGGATTCGTTTTCGCCTGGGTCACCCATGGGGACGGTGGCTAGAATGGATCCTTTCTCGGCGTCCACCACCGTCACTTCACTCGCAAAATTCATGATGTAGATCTTGCCGTCGGCGGCCAGGGGCGAGGCCTCGTATTTCGACCGTCCCGGCGTTTCCAACGTCCATTTGATTTTCCCGGTCGCCGGCTCCACGCGACTCAGGCTGCGGCGCTGGTCCCCCAGGATGATGAAATCGCCGCCGTAAAACGCCGGCGTGGGCACGTCACTGCTCAGTGTGCGCTGCTCGGCGCTGGTCCAAGCCAGCCCGGAATCTGGAACCGCGCCGTGAGCTCCCGCTTTCACGGCGTAGATGGGAGAACCCTTGGGGGCACACGCCAGGATGACGCCGGCCCCGGCGATCGGCGAAGGGACGAGCCGCCAGTGACCAATCTTGGTCGGATTCCAAGTGCCCCATCGCCACAACTCCTTGCCCGTCTCCGGATCGTGGCCCGAAACACAATCACCCCCCGTAATGAGCAGTTCCTTCCGGCCTTGGTACGTCCAGGGCATCGGGGTGGAGAAAGACTCCAAGGACTCCGCGACGGCCTCGCTGGGTCGAACATGTCTCCAAAGCGTCTTTCCCGTTTGAGGATCCAGAGCGAGCAGGAACGATTCGGCTCCCGGCTTCCCCTTGCCATGAACGGGTTGATTGCGTTGCAAAACCTGCTGATAAATTTTGCCACCGCTGATCACAGGGGAACTGGAAAAGGTCCATTGAAACGCGAAATCGCCATAGTCAGCCTGGAGGTTGCGCCGCCAATACTCCTCCCCCTGAAGTCCGAAACAGACCATCTCGCCATTGCCGAAGAAAAAGACCACCCGTTCACCGTCCGTGGCGGGCGAAGGCGACGCGAAATTGCTGCGTTCGTCCCGGGAATATCCATCAATCACCTTCTTGGACCAGCGCTCCTTCCCGGTCTTGCGATCCAAGGCCATGGCTCGCAACTCGCGCGCGTTCTTGTCGGCCGTGGTCACGAACAAGGTGTCCCCCCACACCACCGGCGTGGAAGCCGAGGGTCCGGGCAAGACGGCGGTCCAGACCACGTTCTCGGTCTTCGAGAATTGACTTGGCAATCCCTTTTCGGAGGTGGAACCGTTGAATTCGGGTCCTCGCCATTGCGGCCAGTTTGCCGCGGCGGCGGCGGTGGACACGGCGAGCGCGCCGCAGAGGGCCGCGCTTCTTTTCAAAATGCTTTGTGTAGAAAGGCCCATAACGATCGGCTGGGGTGTTGTGCGTCGATCCTAAGCAAATCCTTGGCGGCCCGAAAATCAAAAAGAACGCGCGAGATCCGTTCCGGCGCATCCCGATGTTGCCGGTGATGCAGGTAGGGCGCGTCCGTCCCGGCGCGCCGCCGGAGCATGATTTTTTGCATCCAGTGGGCGGCGGGCTGGGACAGGCCCGCCCTACCAACAACATCGGGATACACGGGATCCGTTCACCGCAGGACGACGCCCATCCCCGGAGCTTCGACATATTCTGCCTCATGGCCTTCAGACTGTTCGCCGTTCTTCAGACACCGCGCTTTGAGGTGAATTCGTCCGTCAGGCAAGAATTCCATCACGGTTCGCACCTCGGTAATGCCCCGAGGATGGCCCATGACCTCTTCCGTCGTCATGATCTTGTCCTTCGCCATGACCAGGACTCCACGCGCGAAAAACCCCGCCGTGGTGAAGTAGTACGATTCCAACCGCAGGGTCTTGACGTTCCAGACAATCGTGGTTTCTCCACCATACTCGCCTTGGTTGACCGAATGCACCACCCGGATCGCATGACCGTTGAGGATGCGTTCCCAGCGCACGACATCGACGATCGGCTTTTCGCCGGGTCCGCCCTTGAATTCGCCTCGCCACGTCTTGCCGACCAAACGTTTCAGCGGATCCAGAGGGGGGGCCAAACTTCGTTCCGGCTCAGCCGCAGCCAGATCGCTGAAGCCGCAAAAAAGAATGACCAGCAGAATCGCCGGTCGTGGGGAATAGCCGGCGAAGGCACCTCGAATGAAGAAAAAGTTCATGGCGAATTCCGCGGCACTCAAATGATCAGGTCCAGGCGACGACCACAAGACATCCACCGCATGCCCGGCAGTGTAGCCCCGCCCTGCCCTTTGCCAAGCCACAGTCCCGAGGAGAAAGGCCTGAAGAAGGCCGTCCGCTTTGATCATCCCAGCGAACTGTCGCGGAGAGCTTTTGTGTACCCCAGTCCCAAGTGGTTTTGGGGAAACGCCTCAATCCACGGGTAACACGCAGCAAGGCATGTCTGGACGACGCCTGGAGGTGCGATGGACAGGTTCGCATCATCGACATTCCATCGATCACGCCCACGACGGCGGGCCGTTCTAAATCCGCGCTTCTTTCAGCCGCGCGAACCCCCTTTCGCGACCCCGTCGGAATTCTTACGCGCGGATTTAGGGAAACGAAGGAAACCTTGACAAGATCGTACTCCCTATTTCTGGCCAGGAATCCCCACTCCCCGCCAAACCCATGCCCAACCAGGGCATGGAGTCCATTGGGGGGGCGGCCCAAACCTGCATTTCTTATGAACATGAAACGAAAGATCCTCGTTCTGACCTTGGCTGCTTTGATCGCTGACACCCGTTGCCGCTTGGCTGCAGAAGACGTGGTATCGATTCAAACGGGCTCTCATGTGGTGGGAACGGGCGACAAGGCGTGGCATTACTTGATCCTCGAAGGCGAGGATTACAACAGCAAGCTCGGGGAAAACCTGGCGGCGGGATTTACCCGGGTGGACAACAGCGCCGGGAGAACCAACGCCCTGGGCAACCCCGTGCTCGGCAAAGACACGACGGCTTCCAAGAAAGGCGCGCTCTTTACCCAGACAACCTTTGGCCAGCACACGGACAAGGTGACCTACAAGGTGCAATTTGCGAAGGCCGGGACGTATTACCTCTACATGCGGTTTACGTTGTTCGAGAACGGAGGGAACCCGGCGAATTACTTGAACGAAGACTCGTTCTATGTCCCGCCGGATTTTGGGAAAGATCCCCAGACGGACTGGCCGTTAAGCGACCGTGGAGGTTATACCGAGGGGTGTTGTGACGGCGGCTTCTTGACGATCCGCGAGAAAGGATTGGATCCCGTGACCCGGAACGCGGGAGACGACGCGGGGCGGGCGTATTGGGAGGGCAATTTTCATTGGAACGAACTCTCCTCGAGCCAGTTCTTGAACGCGGAAACCCAGGGTCAACCCCGTCTGCGCTTCCGCTATGAAGTCAAGGCGGACCAGGTGGGCAAGCCTTTGGATTTTACGATCTCTTATCGCGAAGGCGGGGTGACGGTGGATCTCTTCCTGTTCAGCACCAATCCCGATCTCATGAGCCAATTCACTCATGGGGAACTCGATCAGACCCTTTTAGGAGGCGTGGCCGCTCCAAGTCTGGTGGCGGCAAAATCCGGGAACAACGTCCGAATACTATGGCCGGGGTCCACCCAAGGATATGTGCTGGAATCCTCGTCCGCCGTCGCAGGGGCACCTTGGACCGCGGTGACTACCGTTCCTCAAACGTCGGGTGATCAGCAAGTGGTGACTGTGGATGGCTCGAGTGGAGTGAGATTCTACCGGCTCCGGAAGCCTTGAGGAGAAGGAAAGGACCGGGATCGAGATGTTGACTTGAGGCGGAGACCACTGTGAGGCGCCCGAAGAAGCCGTGGGCTCGACGATCAAGAGTATCTCTGACCCTCCGGAGTTCTGACCACGGAAAACCGACTTGTTGAATCGGCACCGGTCCCGTGTATCCCGATGTTGGTGGTAGGGCGGGCCTGTCCCAGCCCGCCGCCCGCTGGATGCAAAACATCATGCTCCGGCGGCGCGCCGGGACGGACGCGCCCTACCTGCATCACCGGCAACATCGGGATGCACCGGCACCGGTCTCCGCTCAATTTTCCACCTTGCCAGGCGAACCGGAGACGCTACTCTCCCGTCCGCCTGGAAGCCGTGAGTGCGGTTTTCAATGAGGCTGAGAAAAGTCGTTCAACCAACAACCTAACCTCAACCCTCCGTTGCCTACGCAACGTTTGGTCCCGTTAGGGCAATGGAGTCTTCAAAGGGACCCTCGTCCCCCCAAAGCCTCCCGTCGTTACCGTTCATCATCATTCCGTTATGCTGACCATGGAAGAAGCCTTGCGGCAGAGCAATATGCGCTTTGCCGCCGGCGAAATCGTCAAAGGCACCGTCATCGAACTTCGTCCCAAAGAAGTTCTGGTGGACATCGGTTACAAGAGCGAAGGATCCATCCCCGGTTCCGAATTCGCGGACATCAAGACCGTCAAGCTTGGAGACCAAGTGGATGTCCTGATCGAGAAACTTGAGGACAAGGAAGGCATGGTCGTCCTGTCCAAGGAAAAGGCGGAATTCAAACAGAACTGGGAGAAAATCCTCACCATTTGCAATGAAGGCGGCACCATCAACGGCAAGGTCAAGGCGGTGGTCAAAGGAGGCTTGATCGTCAATATCGGGGTCGAGGCTTTCCTGCCCGCTTCCCAAATCGACATCGTTCCGCCCCGCAATCTGAACGGCTTCGTCGGCAACACCTACGCTTTCAAGGTCGTCAAGATCAACCAAGAGCGGCAAAATATCGTCCTCTCCCGCCGGGAACTCATTGAGCAGGAACGCAACGAACGACGTCTCAAGCTTCTCTCGGAGATGACCCCGGGCGATATTCGCAAGGGCACCGTCAAGAACATCACCGACTTCGGCGCTTTCATTGACCTCAACGGTCTTGACGGCCTTCTTCACATCACCGACATGTCCTGGGGCCGGATCGGCCACCCCTCGGAAATGCTCAAGGTCGGGCAGGAAATCGACGTCGTCGTGCTCGATATCAACCGGGAGAAGGAACGCGTCAGCCTCGGTCTCAAGCAAAAGTTGGCCAACCCCTGGGACAGCATCGAGTCCAAGTATCCCATCGGAACCCGCGTCAAAGGCAAGATCGTCAACCTGGTTCCCTACGGCGCATTCGTCGAACTCGAACCGGGTGTCGAAGGACTCGTCCACGTCACCGAACTCTCCTGGACCAAGCGCATCGCCAAGCCTTCGGACGTGCTCAAGCAGGAACAAGAGGTCGAAGCGGTGGTGCTCGGCATCAACCGGGATGAGCAAAAGATCTCCCTCGGCATCCGCCAACTGGAGACCAATCCTTGGGACAAAGCCCTCGAAAAATATCCCCACAACACCAAGGTCAAAGGCAAGGTCCGCAACCTCACCAGTTACGGCGCCTTCATCGAACTCGAAGAAGGCCTCGACGGCATGGTTCATGTGTCCGACATTTCCTGGACCCGCAAGATCAACCATCCCTCGGAAGTGCTGAAGAAGGGCGACGAGGTCGAGGTGATGGTGCTCGAAATCGACAAGGCGAACCAGCGCATTTCAGTCGGCATCAAACAGCTCAGCGAAGATCCCTGGAAGAACATCGACCAGTTCTACAAAGTGGGCGATCTGGTCTCGGGCAAGGTCACCAAACTCGCCAGTTTCGGCGCGTTCGTCGGCCTCCAGCACGACATCGATGGCTTGGTTCACATCTCCCAGGTCAGCGAGGAGCGCGTGGACAAAATCAAGAACGTGCTCAAGGTCGGCCAGGATGTGAATGCCCGCGTCATCAAGATCGACAAAGGCGACCGCCGCATCGGCCTGTCCATCAAAGCGGCGAACTACTCGCCCGAGCAACTCAAAGCCGAGCAAGCCATGTTGGATTCCCTCAAGCCGGGTGAAGACCTCGTGGCCCTGCAACACGCCTTCGACGCGGCGGACGATGCCCGCGAAAAGGACGTCAAGGGCCCCGAGTAGTCTCACTCGACCACGCCACTTCCTTCCACAAGGCGGACTCTCCGGAGTCCGCCTTTTTCGTGCCCGATTCAACCTCCCGACTAACTTGATGCTTAAGTGACTCACCATTCCGCACCCCGGCCCGGCGGAGTTCTTTTGCTGGAAACGGCAATGGATCAGCATCGACATCCAAGGCCCTGCGTGCGTCTCCCACCTTCGACACCGCTTGTTCAACCACTCACTCATCCCTCCACGTGACAAACGCGGATCCGTCCCGTTAAGGTGGACGCCAGCCGCCATTCCAGTCTTGAGCCTGCACCATGCCTTTGTTTCGAACCTCCCTTCAAACCGCCTGCCTCCTCATTCACCCGGTGCGCCAGTCGTCCGCGTTCCTGTCCATGGGCCGGGTCATGACCACGGGGCTCCCGGGGTCCACCCATCGACCTCCGAAACGCTTTTCCCTCGGAACCTTGCTCGTGGCTCTCGCCTTGCTGGCGGCGTGCGTGGCGCAAGCTCAAGCCCCCCGAGCCCAGCGGGAGCGGTTTCGCAAGAGCCCCCAGCCCAACATCATTCTCATCGTGGCGGACGATTTGGGCTACGGTGATCTCGGCTGCTACGGCCAAACCCGAATCAAGACCCCCAACCTCGATCGCCTCGCGGCGGAAGGCATGCGCTTCACCCAGTTTTACGCGGGGGCCGCGGATTCCACCCCCTCCCGAGCCGCGCTCATGACCGGACTGCACACGGGCCACGGACGCATTCGCGGCAACAAGCCCATCGCGCTCGCGCAGGAGGACACCACCCTCGCCGAAGTCCTGCGCGCGGTGGGATACAAGACCTGCGCTCTGGGCAAGTGGGGCCTGGGATCCGCCGGTTCGACCGGCATGCCCACGAAACAGGGATTCATCGATTGGTTCGGATACCTCGATGACGTTCACTCGCAAAACTACTACCCCACGTCACTCTGGCGCAATGAACGCACCTTCACCTTGCGAGGCAACCTTTATGGAAAACGCACGGAATACTCCCACGATTGGTTCACGAAGGCTTCGTTGAATTACATCCGCCAACAGGAAATCGAATCTTTCTTTCTCTACATCGCCTACACGCTGCCGCAGGCCAACCAGGAACGCCAGAAGGCCGTTCGAGACGGCCTGGAAGTTCCCAACGACCATCCTTACACCAAGGAACCTTGGCCCCAAGCGGAGAAGAACAAGGCCGCGATGATCACCCGACTCGATCAGGATGTCGGACGCATCCTGAACGCCGTTCGCACCACGCGACTCGACGAACATACCCTGATCTTGTTCACCAGCGACAACGGACCGCACGAGGACGGCGGCAACAAGACGGCTTTCTTTCGCAGCGCAGGTCCGCTGCGCGGGATCAAGCGCGACCTTTACGAGGGCGGCATCCGCGTACCCATGATCGCGCGCTGGACAGGCAAGATCCCCGAGGGGATCGTCAGCGATCAAGTCTGGGCCATGTGGGATTTGCTGCCGACTTTGGCTGACATTGCCGGGGCCAAGCCGCCGGAGAAACTCGACGGCCTCTCCATGGTCCCCGCCCTGCTCGGAAAAGAACAGAGCGAGCAACACGAATTCCTCTACTGGGAATCCCACGAACCTGGCTTCCAGCAGGCCATCCGCTTCAAAGAATGGAAGGGCATGCGAACCGCGCCGGGCAAGGACCTTGAGCTCTACCATCTCGTTCGGGATCCGGGCGAAACAAACAACGTGGCCGCCAGTCAACAGGAGATCACCATGAAGCTGTCGGATCTGCTCAAATCAGCCCGCCGGGAATCCCCCGATTGGCCGCTAACTTCGACCAGCCCTTCGCCGAAATGAGCTTCGCGATTTAGGAAGCGTGCAACAATGACTTCAGATTTTCAACGGGCTGCGACAGGTCGAAGGACGACACCGCCGCGCTCCGGGGCAAAATGAGAACGACTGCGAAAGAGATAGAACAAAATACTTAGGGGCAGACATGTCGAGCACCTCAGGAATCCCAACGGGATTCCGCCCCGAAGCCCAAGGTTGCGAGGAACGAGCGACCTTGGGTCACAGTTCGCAAATACAAACCAATCCCAACGGGGTTGTGACGAAACCCCATTTCCGTTTGGCGGAACCGCTTCTGCTGTGACGTGGATGGACCCTATGAACGGCGTGCCTCAAAGCACGAGGATCGATCGTCCGCGCCTTGCCAGGGAAGGATTGGAGTTTCGGCTCGGATTCGCTTAGAAGTTGATCGTGGTTTGCACGTAGAACCAATCGGCGTCTTTCGCTCCCCCCGAGGCGGCCTTCGACTGGTTGATGTAACCCTCCGCAAAAAAGTGTCCATATCCACCTCGGAGGGTAAACCACTTGTTGGGCGTATACGTGGCGTCCAAATCCAACTCCGTGCCCAAGAACTTGTCGTAACTGGAATTCCTGCCGTAGCCGCTCCCCAATCGCCCTGCGCCTTGCTGTGGATAAAACAGATCGCGATCGTCCACGAGGCAAAACGCGTGGTAATCCAAACTCACCAGCAGGGTCTTTTCCGGCCTGAACGAGAAGCCCACCTTGGGATTGTGAACGTTGCGCCAGCCGATCAAATCCATGTATCCGTAATGCTTGTGATTGGTCGCAAACAAGTTGTCCAAGGTGCGATTCTTTCCGTCCGTGGGATCGGCATCCCCGGAAGCGTAGTTGTACTCGAAGTGCACGCGTGGCTTGGTCTGCTCCCGGGCCCAGGTATATCCCACATTGACACTTCCCGCGCACGCTTCGTGATCAACCCTCGTGCCCCCAACGTTAATGCTCCCCAGTTGATAAACGAATTCCGCGGTGTAATCCCATGCCCCCAACTTTCCTGGCAAAGATTTAAACCGAGTCCCGAAGGAATAGATGTCACGTGCGCTGCCAGCGCTGCTGTTTTGCGGCATGCCCGGCGCCGTCCCGCGCACACCCGCCGCCGCCGTTCCCGCGGACGCGTTCCGTGAAAGGACGTAGATCTCCGTCGCTTGAATGGGAATGATTTTCGAGCAGGAACCGTAAATTCCACTAAACCAATCGTAGTCGTCCGCGACATTGAACTGGTGGTTGTCCACGAGCACTTGACGCCCGCCGAACACGTCGAACCACTGGGCCTCGGACTCGTAACGCAGCTTCGCCGCATCAAACACCCTTCCCACATTGATCCAGTCCCCGGCACCGATCAAACGCTCGTCCCCGTAGCTCATTTCCTGGCGCCCGATTTTGGCCGCGACCGGAAACTTTTCGAAATCCCCCAGGCGAACGTAGGCCTGGTGCAAGTCAAACTGATCCGCCCCCGGATTGACCGGCGACGCCTCCCCGCTGCTCGAACTATCCCGGCCCTCCAGATACACACTCAGCCAGGACACCGGGGTGTAGCCGATATGAAGCTTCTCGCGGAGGAGGAAGAAGTCGTCGTCGTTGTCCACGCCGGCGCCTTGAAAATCCAAACTCGGAAGCGCGGGTCCTGCGTTGTTGAAATTTTCGTATCGAAACCGGAACTGCCCCCCAATGTCCCAGGCCTTGAAGGACGCGTTTTCGCCTCGCAGCCACTCGTTGAAAACGCTTGGGGAAGTTTGCGCAGGCCCACGCTGAGGGGGCGCCGCCGCCTGAACCACCGAAGCCGCCGCCACCGCCATCCAACTGCCGACCATCCAAGGATTCGTTTTCATAGTTTGATTCGTTCCATCCGCAAGCGAAGAATTAGCGAGCCAGTTCTACTCCCAAAATGCAGACGTCGTCCTGAAAAACCGACGAAACGCCAAAATTTCTGACGGAATTGACAACTTGTGGCAAGAGCTCCTGCAAAGGGAGCAGCCTCAACTCCCCGACGATACGGGCAAGATCCTCGTGCTCGAACATCACCCCATTGGGACCTTCCACCTCGAACAAACCGTCTGTGAAAAGCAGCAAGCGGTCCCCCGGAAAGATCGATTGTTGCTGCGTCAAATAGACTGACCCCTCAAAAAGCCCCAATGCGCCCGGACCCTTTTGATCCGGTGAGCCTACTTTCTGCACGGTGGCTCCCGTCCCCGGCACATACAGTGGCTTTGGGTGCGCCGCAGAAGACCAGCGCATCTCCTGGCGCTTCAAGTCGAGCACCGCCATGAAAGCCGTGGTGAACAGGATGCTTCCGGTGGGTTGCAGAATGCCCCGCAGGTCCCGGTTGAGGTGCGTGAGAACCCCTCCCGGATCTCCCGCCTCTCCCTTCAATTCCTCCACCAACGCCCGGATCATGGCCGTCACCAAAGAAGACCGAACCCCATGACCCATCACATCGCAAATAAAGATCGCGACTTGAGTGTCTGAGATGGGCAGCACATTGAAAAAATCACCCCCTAGCGTTCCCGAAGGGAGATAACAATGGGCAAAACGAAAACGCGAAGCCGAGGGCTCCACACCGCGAGGAAATACGGGATACTGCGACGGCATCATGGCCTGCTGGATCTCCATGGCCATCCTCAGATCCTGCTCCAACTGATCGTTCTTCGCTCGCAGTTCCTCCCGGCTCGCCGCCAGTTCCCGCACGGCCAGACGCTCCCGCTCCTCCGCGAGCTTCTTTTCCGTAATATCCCAAAAAATGCCCTGCAACCCGATGATGCGGCCTTGCGCGTTATAGAGCGGCGTCTTGACCACCTGCACATACAGCTTACCGCCCTCCGGAGGCTGATGCTCCTCGATGACTTCCAAAGATTTGCCCGTCTCCAAAATAATCCGATCGTCGCGCTGGTACTTTTCCGCGAGCTCGGGAGGGAAAAAATCGAAATCCGTCCGCCCCAAAATCTCCTCCAAGGGTTTGCCCAGAGTGAGACAAAAACGCTGGTTGGCAAACGTGAAACGCTCGGATAAATCCTTGCGGAAGATGTTCTGCGGCAGCGTCTCCACCAGCGAGTGATACAGGGTTTCCGAATTGCGCAGCTTTTCTTCGGCGTGCTTCCTCGTCGTGATGTCCTCCACCGTCCCCTCGTAGTAAAGCACTTGCCCGTTCCGTCCACGAATGGCCCGCACGTTCTCCGAAATCCAGATCACACTCCCATCCTTGCGATAGATCTGGGATTCAAAACCATTCACCACGTCGCTCTGCTCCATGAGCCTGACGAAATCGCCCCGGCGCTGGGGATCCACATACAAACGCGAAGCGATGTCCGTGATGTGCGCCATCAAGTCCTCAGGCGATTCGTACCCGTAAATGCGCGCCAAGGCCGGATTGGCCGACAAAAAATGCCCGTCCGACGTGGTCTGAAAAATGCCCTCCACAATGTTGTCCCAAATGCGGTGGTACTTTTCCTCCGACCGGATCAACGCCAGTTCCGAGTGCTTTCGTCCGATCGAGTACTGAATCGATCGGGAGAGCAGGGCCGAGTCCAGTTGCTCCTTCGACAAGCAATCCTGCGCGCCGCCACCCAACAAGCCGATGGCACCTTCCAATTGAGCCGCCGACCCCAACACGATGATGGGGATCTGGGCCGCCAAATCATCCAACCGCCGAATGCCCGACAATCCATTCAGACCAGGATGATCCAAATCGGCCAGCAACACGTGCCAGCCGGGCGAGGCCAGACGTGCCTCGGCTTCCTCCATGTTCGCAGCCACCGCGACGGCGTACTTCGGCTTCACCCGCTCGTGCAGCCATTCGCTCACCCGGCGCGACAACCCTTCCTCGCCTTGAAGCATCAACACACGGATGCCGTCGCCCAGCAGCACCTCGAGATTCGAATCGTGATTGGACATGACCTTTCCCGCATTTCACTTCGGAATTTCCAATTTTCAATTCCCAATTCTACATTTCGGACATGAACGACTCCGGACCGACGACTCCCCCGAAGGCTGCTTCTCGCCGGGGCACGGACTCGCGGGTCGCCAATCGATTCTCCCCTCTTCATCTCGAACCGGATCCCGAAGCCGAATCCCCGCCTGACGCCCCAGCCACTCAGTTTCTGCCAGACCACTCGGCCACGGTCATCAGCCGCAACGACAGCCCCGACCTCGGTTTCGAGGTCAGCTTGAATCCCTATCGCGGCTGCGAGCATGGATGCGCCTACTGTTACGCGCGGCCCACCCATGAGTATCTGGGCTTTTCCGCCGGACTCGATTTCGAGTCGAAAATCATGTTCAAGCCGCGCGCTCCGGAGTTGCTGGCTCGCGAACTGTGCGCGCCAGGCTGGCAGCCCAAGTGGATGGCGTTGAGCGGGGTCACCGACCCTTACCAACCGGTGGAGAGCCGGATGACCATCACTCGCCGCTGTTTGGAAGTGCTGGCGGAATTCCGGCAACCCGTCACCATTGTGACCAAAAACCAACTGGTCGCGCGGGACATCGACCTCTTGGCAATACTCGCGGAATACCACGCCATTTCGGTTTATGTCAGCATCACCACCCTCGACCCCGGACTTCGCTCGCGGCTCGAACCTCGCACTTCGCCGCCCGCAGGACGACTGGCGGCCATCCGCGCGCTTCGCAAGGCAGGCATTCCCGTCGGGGTGCTGACCGCTCCCATCATCCCCGGATTGAACGACTCCGAAATCCCCGCCATCCTCAACGCGGCGGCCGAAGCCGGCGCTTCCTTCGCATCCTACACCCTCCTCCGCCTCCCCCTCGCGGTGAAACCCATTTTTCTCGAATGGCTCGACCGCGCGGCGCCTCTCGGAAAGAACAAGATTCTGGCCAACCTCCGCGATGTCCGCGATGGACACTTGAATTCCAGCGAGTTTGGAGAACGCATGCGAGGAACAGGTCCCGCCGCACAACGCCTCCGCGACTGGTTCCGCATCTCGCGGACTCGCTCGGGACTTGCCCCTCGCGGACCCGAACTCTCCTCCGCATCCTTTCAGGTCCCTCCGCGAGTGCTCAAATCGCTCCGGGAATCCAAAGGCCAGTTGGAACTTTTCTAGGACTCATCGTGCGCCTCTTCGACGCCCACAATCACCTCCAGGACGATCGACTGGCGCCCCATCGTGACGCCATCATTCGCGAAACACGCGCCGCCGGAGTTCAAGCCATGGTGGTCAATGGTTCATGCGAGAAAGATTGGCCGCTCGTCGCCCGCTTGGCCCAAGAGAATTCGGGATGGGTTCTCCCGTCGTTTGGATATCATCCGTGGTCCATCCACGAGAGAACTCCGGAATGGAAGGCCGTGCTCCAGCAGCAACTGGAGTCCACGCCTGGAGGAATCGGCGAAATCGGACTGGATCGCTGGAAAACCGGGCTCGACTATGCCGGACAAGAACCGGTCTTCCTTGAACAACTGGCGCTCGCCGCCGACCGCGAACTGCCGGCTTCCATCCATTGTCTTCAAGCCTGGGGACGACTGCTGGAACTCTTGCGGCAGGGCCCGGTCCCGCGACCGGGATTTCTCCTCCATTCCTATGGAGGACCGGTGGAAATGATTCCCGCCCTCGTCAAACTGGGAGCTTACTTTTCGTTTCCCGGCTACTTCATGCACGAACGCAAAGCGCGGCAGCGGGCGGCATTTCAAGTCGTGCCTGCGGACCGGTTATTGATCGAAACGGATGCGCCAGACCAGCCGTTGCCTGAGGATCGAATTCGATTCCGCCTGGAACCCGTCGCGGGTGGGCGAACTCCCAATCATCCGGCGAACTTGGCGGCGGTGGCGGAGTTCCTCGCGGGGTGGCTGGGCCAGGATCTCGCGATTCTTTGCTCGCAACTTGAAGAGAATTTCTGTCGATTGTTCGGAACGCTTTTCAAAAGTCATCCACCAAGGATCGAACGGGTGGAGTGAAACGAGTCGAACCGCTCCAGGAACGGAACCAAAAGCAGGAGAAAAACCAAGCCTGACGAGAACGGGACCAAGCCAGCCCAGAAGATCCGACATGGACCTGAACCTAAGCGCCGATCAGGATGGGACCGTCAAGGCAGGCAGACTCAAGCCGTGTCCACGGCTTGATCGTCGGTTGGCATCTTGTTGACTTGTCCGTCATCTGAAAACGCGTCGTGAACAAGGAACCTTTCAAACGCAAACTGCTGGATCTCGCGTTTTCAAACCACGGCTCTCAGTGGCTCAGGTTCCTTCGCGCCCATCGATGGAAGCCCGAACCGATGCGCCGGGTACATGCTTATGGAGTCGGACTTCCGCGTCCCGGCACTCATTCCATCGCCGGATTGTTGGGACGGTCCCTGAGGTCCGAACACGAACCTCTGGCGGCGACGACGCTCCGGGAAATCCGGTTATGGCAACAGGGGAAACGCACGGATGAAACACACCGAACCTTTCTCCTCCTTCGAGACCGCCATCTGGGGTTTGAGGTGGAGGCTTCCCACTTCTTGGTTTATTCGACCCCGATGCTGGCGGAATTGTTCCCGCGGGCGAGGTTCGTGTTCACGGTGAGGGAACCCGCGAGTTGGCTGGATTCGGAAATGACCCAGAATTTAGTGACCGACGCCTTGCCGGGCCGGGAATGGCGGGAATACGAAGAGCACCGTTACAGTGGCCGGGTGCGCCCGGGCGAAACGCCTGTTCTGCCCGCCAACGCGCGGCTATTCCCGCTGCAGGCTTATCTACGATACTGGGTTGATCACTGCGACCGCATCCTGAAGGCGGTGCCACCCGATCGCTTGCTGCTGGTCTTCACGCACGAACTGACACAAAGAGTGGACGAAGTGGCAAGGTTCGTTGGCGTCGCCCCGGACACCCTGGACCTTTCATCCAAGCAGTTGGACAGCAATGAAAAGCGACGACGCGGAGACGCGGCGCAGGAGTTCGGACGGGATCGTGTGGTGCAAGGCATTCGCGAAATCTGCCTGCCCTGGATTCAAGCCCAACTCCCGGCCCTGATCCCGGCCTTGGCGGAACGCGGAGTCGCTTAGCCCGCCTATTTCACGCACGAGACGCCCGGTGAGGACACCGGGCCTCCAAACAGAGAGGCCGTCGCGATTATAGGCCGCGTGCCCTCACGCGGCACGCTTTCCCGAATTCAAGCTCGAGTGTGAAATAGGCGGGTTGGCGCCTGCATCCACCCTCTCAATACAACCCAGCAATGGAGCTGGCCATATTCCGGGAGGTCGAGCCCATGCCAAAGGTTCGGGCCGACTTTTCCAAGCGACCGACAATGGCCTCAAATTCGGCCAGACTCAATGGACGCGTGGCGAGAATGAGGGCGGAAACGCGCCAAAGATAGTCATGCAGAGATCCGAGACTCTTGCCGTCGGGCCGTTTGCGCAACGCGACGAAAATCTCTTCCAGCTCGGCGTCTCGGGGCGGCTTCACGACCCGTGTGTACTGCGTCAGGTGTTGGTCGAAGATGGAGAACTCCATCAAATAGGCCGAGGGGTAGTCTCTTAGCTCAGGAGGCTTCGCCTCCCCGCGGCATAACTCCCGGAGTGGCGGCGCATTCCACAACTTGACGTCCTCGCCATGGACAAAAGGAATTTGAGATCGTGCAAAGCCACTCGGCTCGACCGAAGCGTCCTCGGACTGCATCACCGGAATGAGGAAGTTCGTCGAAGGCTCACTGGCCGTGCCAAGTCCCTTCGAAAATTCGAGAAAGGACGGAATGTATCGGTCGGGATCGTAAAAGCTCTTTGCACGGTGAGTCACGCCTTGGTCTCGACCGTTCCGCCCCAGACTTCAAGCAGGAAATGAGAGATCCAAACTGCGGGCGCCAGGGCCAACTGAAATCCTCGGAGCGAGGAGCCGACCCACTGCGGACCGGACTCGAACCGGCAGGCCGACGGCAGATTTTTGGCGGGCTATACAATGCAACGATGCCGGGGCGAACAGCCGCACACCGGGATGACGGGGGGTCGGTCAGAAAAGACGGTGTTCCGATCGGAACCTCATTTGTGTCCGTGCCGCCGCGATGACCCGCAACCGCCCACGCCGATTCGCACCTGCACTCGGTTCGAATCCTTTCATCCGCGTCTCCGTGTATCCCGATGTTGTTGGTAGGGCGGGCCTGTTCCAGCCCGCCGCCCACGGGATGCAAAACATCATGCTCCGGCGGCGCGCCGGGACGGACGCGCCCTACCTGCATCACCGGCAACATCGGCAACATCGGGATACACCGTCCGCGTTTCCGAAGCAGCTTCATCGCTTGAGTAAATCACGACGTTGGGCATGATGACCGGCATGATCCGCGATTCCGATTCCTCCCGACGAAGTTTCATTCAACGCGTCAGCGCAGCATCCGCCGCATCGATCATCCCGTCACCCGCGTGGAGCGGGTCCAAGCCCGGCTTCCGCATCGCGCCCTTCCGCTTCCCGGTGACGCCTCCCGTGGGACACCCGCTTTGCGGTGGCTGGATTGCCCCGGTGGCAGCCATCGAGGACGATCTGGAAGCGGTGGGATTCGTTCTCCTCGGCGCATCGGACCCCATTGTCGTGTGTGCGGTGGACTGGACCGGTTTGCTTAACGACGCGTATCAGGTCTGGAGGTCTGCATTGGCAGAGGCGGCTGGCACCACGCCGGACCGGGTAGCGGTCCAGTGTGTGCATCAACACGACGCGCCTTTCGTCTGCCTGGCCGGGCAGAGGTTGCTCGATGAAGCCCGCAGCGGGCTGAGCGTCGTCGCTCTCGATTTTTTTCACCGGTGTCTATCCGCGGGTCGTGCCGCGGTACGCGAGGCGTTGCCCAAAGCCCGCCCCGTGACGCACGTGGGATTCGGATCCGCGGTGGTGGACCGCATCGCGAGCAACCGTAGGGTCGATCAAGGTCCCGATGGCAAAGTTCGCAAAATGCGAGGCAGCTCCTGCCGCGATGCGGACTTGATCGCCATGCCTGAAGGCCTGATAGATCCCCTCTTGAGGACGGTCGCGTTTTTCGAGGAAGACCGAAAGATCGCGGCGTGCCATTATTACGCGACCCATCCGATGAGCCATTATGGGCAGGGCCGAGTCAGTTCGGATTTTGCCGGGCTCGCCCGCAAGCGACTGCAAGCGGAGGAACCTGACTGCCACCACATCTACTTCACGGGGTGTGCCGGCAATCTGGCGGCCGGGAAATACAACGACGGCTCGCCCGCCGCGCGAATTCAGCTCACTCAGCGACTGTTCGAGGCCTTGAAATCCTCGCAGTCGGCCATGCCACGAAGCCCGCTCGATCGAGTGCGCTGGCGCACCCATCGGTTCCGCCCTGAAGCTCCGCCTCAGCCCGCCATGGACGAACTCCGTGCCATCGTCCGGAAGACCGATGCTTCCCGGGTGGACCGCATCCGTTCCGCCATGCGGCTCGCCTACACGGAGCGGTTGCGAAATCACGCACCGATCCTGCTCACCGCCTTGGAACTCAATGAAGGCTCCATCCTTCACCTGCCTTCCGAATGTTTCGTCGAGTATCAACTTCGCGCCCAATCGATGCGCCGGGGCCAATTCGTCGCCTCGGCAGCCTACGGTGATGGAGGCCCCTGGTATATTCCCACCCGTGACGAATATCCTCGCGGCGGTTATGAAGTTTCCATGGCTTTCAGCGCCGACAGCATTGATGCCCTGCTGACGGCCGGAATCAAGGATCTGCTGAGCACCTGAAGTTTCCTGGAGCGCACCCCTCGGAAAGACCGCCTTTTCCATTGCCTCCCCCGCTCGCCACGGGCTAATCCTTGGCTATGCACTCGACACGACTTGCCTCCCGTCTTTTCCTCCTGCTCTCGGGCCTCCTGACACTGATCCAACCGCAAGCCGCCGAGAAGTTCGAGTCGGTGCTGACTCCCGATCCGTTGATGGGCAACTACGAAGGCACCTGGACGGCGCCGGACGGCAAATTCAAACTCAGCGCCCAGGTGCGATCGCTGGGATCAGGACAATACGACGGCTTCCTGCTCCTCATCCGTGACAAAAACCATGTCGCCGCGGTGCAACTGAAGTCGGGCGGTGCCAACGAATCCGGGGCTGTGAAAATTTCCGGCCTGTCGCTGCCGGCAAAACCCGGCGGCGAGTTGCAGCCCAAGGTAACCGTGGAAGCCCGCCTCCGAGACGGAATCTTCGAAGGCACGTTCTCGGGCGACTTGGGACAGGGCCATTTTCGCGGAGACAAAATCGTCCGGCAACCGGACAGCTTGGGAGCCAGGCCGCCTTCGGACGCGATTGTCTTGTTCGACGGCAAGGACACCAGCAGGTTTACCAATTTCAACTGGAAGGTCCTGGGGGACGGAGCCATGGAAGTCGGGGGCAACAACATTGTGACTTCCGAGAAATTGGGGAGTTTCAAGCTTCACCTGGAATTCAAGACGCCGTTCATGCCCAAAGCCCGCGGCCAGGCCCGCGGTAACAGCGGAGTGTATCTCCAATCCATTTACGAAGTGCAGGTGCTCGACTCTTTCGGTTTGCTGCCTTTGCAAATCAACGACTGCAGCAGCATCTATGGAGTGAAAGCGGCCAGCGGCAATGCCTGTTTGCCCCCTTTGCAATGGCAGACATATGACATCACCTTTCGCGAAGGCAAAGCGGGAGCTCCGCCTGCCATCACCGTCGTTCACAACGGTGTGACCGTTGTCGATCAAGCCCCGGTACCCTCCCAACTCGTGGGCAAGGGCGGCGGTGGAGGCATCCCCCACGGCGGCTTCTTGATGCTCCAGAATCACGGTGATCCCGTACAATACCGTAACATCTGGGCAGTACGGCTCGGGGATCTGTAACGGCGGCTTCCTCCACAACCTTTCCCCAGGGTCAGCGTCGATTCGCACCGGCTGCCTCATTTCCCTCCCATGGTCAGGAATTTTGTTCACGCGTCGCGGAGGCGGTCCGCCTCGCAATTCCTCTGGTTCGTCGGCCTGGTGTTCGCCGTGGCACCCTTGCTGAGAGCCCAGTTCTCAGCGCTTCCCTTGCGTGTTTTCTCCGAAAACGTGCAGATGGGCGCCGAACCCCGCACCACGTTGGTCCTCGGCCGCGACGGCATGCTTTACGGAGCCACCCTGCTGGCGGGTGGCACGCTCAAAGGCACGCTTTTTCGCATGCGGACGGACGGAGGCGATTATCGTATCCTTCACCGATTCACCTCGACCGAGCCGGATCTTGGCTCGAGTCCCTACGGGCGGCTGCTCGAAGCCGGGGACGGGCATTTCTACGGCACCACCTACGAGGGAGGGCCCGCTAATCGTGGTGTCATTTATCGACTGGAACGCGGGACCTGGGTTTTCACCGTCTTGCACGCTTTCACGGGCGGAACCAACGACGCCGCCAAACCCTACGGAGGTTTGGTCGAGGGCAGTGACGGCGCACTCTACGGGACCACATTCCTGGGTGGCGCGTCCAACCGAGGATCCTTTTTCAGGATTCGCAAGGACGGCACGGGCTTCGCGGCGCTCAAGCATTTCAGCGATGCGCCGGGCGACGCGTCGCAGCCCACATCGACATTGCTCAAGGGTTCCGACGGGCGATTCTACGGCACTTCCTATCTTGGCGGCGCGTCCAGCATTGGAACGGTGTTCCGCATCCAAGAGGATGGTTCGGGCTTCACTCTTCTGCAAAGTTTCACCGGACAAGGCGGGGATGGATCCTATCCGTTCGGCGGCTTGATCGAAGGGGTCGATGGATTGCTCTACGGCACGACCTCCGCGGGCGGCCAGAGTCAGTTTGGAACCCTTTTCAAGCTGGGAAAGGATGGTTCCGGCTACACCTTGTTGCATCGCTTCAACACTCTGGAGGCGGGTGGACATCAGCCCTACGGCGAGCTCTTCCAGGCCAGGAGCGGATTGTTGTATGGCACCACTGCGTTCGGGGGGACCAACGATCAAGGGACGGTGTTTCAAATTGCCACCAACGGCACTTCTTACATCATTCACCGGCGCTTTCAGGGCGGACTCGCTGATGGCGCCGTTTCTTACGCGGGGCTGGCGCAAGATGCAGACGGATGGTTGCACGGCGTCGCCGTGACCGGAGGATCCGTCGACTCGGGCCTGGCGTTTCGAATGCGGCCTGATGGTTCGGGTTATTCGATCTCGCATCAATTCGCCGGCACCGAGGGGGAAGCAGCGAGCCCCTACACCGCCCTGATCGAGGGGCGGGACGGAATCCTTTACGGAACGACCTTCCAAGGCGGCCACACCAATTTGGGCACCATTTTCCGAGTCAATCGAGACGGTGGAGATTACCGCATCTTGCACAGCTTCAGCGGTCCGGATGGGTCACAGCCCTACGCTGGGGTCATCGAAACCCGGGACGGATTCCTGTTCGGTGCCGCCGGGGGCGGAGGTCAGCGCAACGCGGGAACCCTTTTTCGACTCCACAAGGATGGATCGGGATTCGCGGTCTTGAAACATTTCGAGGGCACCGTCCAGGACGGCATGATCCCTTTCGGGCGGTTGCTCGAAGCCGACGACGGCATGATCTATGGCACCACCTCGGGCGACGTGGGCACTGCAAACTACGGCACTTTGTTCAGGCTGCGCCCGGACGGTTCAGCCTACCAGGTATTGCGAACGTTCTCCGGCACCGGAGGCGGCGGAACACAGCCGTTCGGCGGTCTCGTGCAGGGACCAGGCGGCTGGCTCTATGGCACCACCGCCTACCGGGATGCCACCAATAACGGGACGATCTTTCGTGTAGGCAAAGACGGATCCGGCTTCAGCACCCTTCATGCCTTTGGAGATCGTCCGGAGGATGGAACCTTTCCGTTCCACGGACTCACTCTGGCTTCCGACGGCTTCCTCTATGGCACCACGTTTTCGGGAGGTTTGACCCAGCACGGCACGATTTTTCGGATCCGCCCCAGCAGCGACAATTACGAAGTGCTGCACCGCTTCCGCGGGGGGCCGGTCGATGGATCACTCCCCTCTGCGAACGCAGGCTTGGTCGAGGGCAAGGATGGGGCGCTCTACGGAGTGACTTACAGCGGAGGAGTATCCAATCTCGGAACCGTTTACCGCCTGGCCAAGGGCGGTGGACCGGTGTCCATCCTTACGCATTTCACGGGCAACACGAGAGCCGGAGCTCAGCCCTATGGTGGGCTGACGATCGCTCGGGACGGTTTGATCTATGGCACGACGCATAGCGGCGCGGCCGGATGCGGAGCTTTGTTTGTGCTGGGGCCGGAAGCCACGCTGGCGTTTTCGCCACCGTCAAACGTCAGGTTGCTTGGACCGAACGGTCGGCGATTCTCCCTGCAGACCTCGGAAGATTTATCGAATCCGAACGGTTGGCGCTCCCTGAGCGAACTCACCATCATTGAGGGAGTCGCCCTTTACTCGGACCCCGCGGCGAACGGTATCTCCCAGCGATTCTATCGCGCCGTGTGGAAACCGTGAGAAGCAGGGCGGGTCGCAAAGAAGAGCGACTCGCCAATTACTTACGCTTGCATGGTTGGGAAACGCGGACGATCAAGTCGCCGCCATGCGGGGCAGCCAGGAAACTCCTGACCGCGCAACCCGGATGAAGTTTCCCGGGTCGATCCGGTTTCAGTTTTCGCCCAGCAAACGTTCAAGACCATTCACGAGCCGGTCGAAAGCTTCGCCCGCTTCCCTTGTTTCGAGCGCGCCGTAAGCCACTCTGAGCGCGCACTCTTTCTCCAGTCCGAACGCGCTTCCCGGAATCACCGCCACCCCCGCCTGCTCGACGAGCCGCTCCACGCAAGCCATGGAGGAACGGGTGCCAGGAAGCCGGACCATCACATAAAATGCCCCTTCGGGTTCGTTGAATTCCAGCTTCCCCTCCAGCCGCCGCAGCTTCTGCCGTAAAAGCGATCGATTCCCGGCAATCATCTGTGAACGCGCCTCGCAGTACGCTCGTCCCGCCCGCAGCGCCCCGAGGGCGGCCAACTGCGACACCGCCGGCGCGCAAATGAGCAGGGTATCCTGAATCTTTCGCACAGGTTCAAGCAGATCCGCGGGCATGGTCATGAATCCAATGCGCCAACTCGCGAAGCCATACGCTTTGGAAAGGGAATAGAGCGAAATCGTGTGATCCTCTGCCCCTTCGAATCCCCCCGGGGAAACCACCTTCATGCCATCCCAGGCGAAATACTCGTAGGCCTCGTCGTGGATATGGAACAACCCCTTCTCCCGACAGAGTTCATTCACCGCACGCAATTCCTCCTCGCGGTACACCGCACCCGTGGGATTGTTCGGGGAAACGGTCACGATGGCCCGCGTCTTCGGAGTGACCAGAGCTCGCAGGCGATCCGGCAGCAAGTGATAATCCGGTCCCGTGGGCGCGAGCACCGGACGCGCATGGGCCATGACAATAGCCATCTCGTGGTTGAAGTAGTAAGGAAGTGGAAGGATGACTTCATCGCCCTCGTCCGCCACCGCCAGAATGGCGTTGTAAAACGCAAGGTTTCCTCCCGCGGTCACCACCAACCGGCTCCGTTTCCCGGTTTCAAGGCCGTTTTCATGGCGCAATTTGGCCGCCCACGCGTCCACCAACGCGGGCATGCCCGTCACCGGTTTGTATTTATGGATGTCTGGAGCGAGCAACCCCTCCCGCATCGCCGCTTCCGCTTCAGGCGGAGGCCCGTAGTAAACCACGCCTTGCCCAAGTGAAATGGTGCCAGGATGACGCCGAATCAGATCCGCCACCACCGGAATGACCGGTGTCTGCACGCGGCTCATCCGAGGGGAGCGGCCGCGCTCGTCGCCGAGTTCACTCATGGGAAAGGATTCGGAAGAGCGGAAGCCAGCTTTGGTCCGGCAAAGCCCGTCAAGGAGATCGCCCCTTGGTATTCGAGGGGTTCGGCGCAGCGGGGGGCTTGTTGGTGCCCGCCGCTGCGGGATTCGGTGTCCAGGTGATCCCAAAATGGTTGACCAATTGTCGCGCCGTATCGTTCGTGGCCGACATTTGCACCAAGTCGCGAGAGAAAAGCTCCAGACGGGGTTCGATCTGGCTTTGAAGCAGACGAGCCTCCGGCAGCATGGCCACCTGCCGCTTTTGCGCTTGAAGCATTTCGCCGCGCTGCCCAATCAGATTCAACGTTTGCAGGACATTGGCAACGAGCAGCGAAATGAGAACTGCCATCAAACCGAGGAATGGGGTCGCGGGCGTCTCGTGGCCGTGGGAGGCGTGGGAAGTCGGTTCCATGAGGGCAGGTGAGATCAGCGCCGGGAGGGCGCGTTGGTGGGATCCGCCAGAATGAATTTGTGCTGAATCAACAACCGCTTCAAGGAAGGATCGCGCTCCGCTCCCCGCATCGTCTGGCCCACAAGATTGTTCATCGTGTTTTGGACCGATTGCGCCCTTTGAATTTCCGTTTGCGACTCGGCGAGTTGCCGGTTCAACCTGCCGTTCAGCGTCGCCAGAATCAGGTTGCTGAACACCACGGCGGCGCAGGCGACTCCCAAAACGTTGAAGAGATTGGTTTGTTTACGCGACATCATGTCCAGAGGCGAACGATTGTTTGGTGCGAACAGCGCGGCCTAGTTTAGGGGTGATGCCCGCGCGCCGTCACGCCCCATTTCCGCGCTTGAATTCCAAGGCTCCTTGGCCTGAACTGAAGCCCGCGCTTGGGCTCACCTATACCAAACCCAGTGGAGGCGTTTGTTTCGGGCTTCACTGCCTTCTTTGTACGATTCCCGATCGGCGTGGTCCTCATGATGACCGCCTTCGCCGCGTACTGTCGTTGGGATGGGCTCCAGGGACGTTGTTCTTGGTCTTCGCCTGGGCCGAACACGGCTTTTGGGTTTTGGCAGGGTTGATTTCCCTCTGCCTGATGCTGCTCTTTTTCTACCTGTTCGTTCAGGACATCAACGCGTTCGGCAGTTTGGGAGCCATGGTGCTGAGCGCGGCGATTTACTACATCCCGATAGGTCTCGAGGAAAAAACATGGGCCCGGGGCATTGCCATCAACGGCGCCATCCTGACCGTGCTCTGGCTCGCCCCCGTATGATGGGAGCGCAGAGCGCTCGCCGCGTTGGAACGAGCGGATCAAATCCACGAGGAATAGGTCACTCCCATCGGAGCCTTTCCGTCCAAACAGACCTTCGCATCATTCGCCGCGTCAGCCTTTCATCGACGCCCCCACGAAGGTGTAATCGTAAGGTTTTCGCATCGCGCGCGCCATCCACACGTTGGATTCCTTGGCGCCCTCGCCCACAAACCGTTCCTTGCCGGGATCCCACTGCAGTTTCCGTCCTGAACGCAAAGCGATGACGATCAAGTGTCCGACCACCGCCGACCGATGTCCCGCCTCGACCGATGCAATCGGTGTCTTGCGAGAGCGAACGCACTCGAAGAAATTGGCCATGTGATCCTGGCTGATTTCCAGCCGAGCCGCCGTGCTCGGCAACGGGGTCTCGATGATCTCGTCCCGGCTCGCTCGTAAATCCGAACGATTCACCCAAATCCAACCGTCGGTGCCGACGAATCTCAGACCGTTGCGCTGTCCATCGGGCTTGATGATGCCGCCAAAAGGCGTGTCATCAGGCGTCGTCCTCACCATTTGAGTAACCCCATGGGCCCAGCCCAAGGTGGCTTCGAATTCCGTCGGAGTGGTGTAGCCCGACGGCAGGGACGGAGTCGTCACGCGCGCTTCGATGCTGAGCGGACCGTCCTGACCAATCGCCCAGAGCGCAATGTCATTGTGATGCGCGCCCCAATCCGTGACGGGTCCACCCGCGTAATCCCACCACCAGCGAAAGGTGCTATGGCAGCGTTCTTTGAAGTAAGGGGCCTGCGGAGCCTGCCCCAGCCAAAAGTCGTAATTGAAATGGGCCGGCGGGGTCTGCTGAACAAAGGGACCCGCGCGAATTCCGGCGGGGACAAAGACATGAACCTCCTTCAACCTGCCCAGTCGGCCATTCCTGACCAACTCGCAAGCGAGCCGGAACTTCTTGTCGCTCCGCTGTTGAGTGCCGGTTTGAAAGACCACGCCGTTTCGTCGAACGGCACGGACCAGCCGCTTTCCTTCGTCGATGGTCAAGGTCAGGGGCTTTTCTCCATAAACATCTTTCTTGGCAAGTGCGCCGCCCAAATTGACCAGGGTGTGCCAATGATCGGGGGTGGCCTGCACCACGATATGAATGTCGTCGCGCTCCAACGCCTTCCGGAAATCCTCGTAGAGGGCGGGTTTCTTCCCATCGACCGCGAACGGTTTCGCCGCCGCTTCCGCGTGCTCGCGGTCCACATCACAAATCGCGAGGATTTCGCCGAAACGACTCGCGTTCTTGGCGTCCGCCCGCCCCATGCCTCCACACCCCACCACGGCAATGCCTGGACGGTCGTTGGGTGAGAGTCGGCGTGGAGCGGGGGCCGCCGCCAGGTCCTGCTCAATAAACCAGCGAGGCAGCCCGGTCGCCGCCGAAACCGCGGCGCAGGTGGAGAAAAATCGACGGCGCGAAATCTGAAAGGGCGTTTGCATCAACGAAGCAAACGCCGGTGAGCCTTCGCGGTCAAGCGCCGGACGGCACGTTCAACGGCGGCGGCGAATCCGTGCCTGTGCTAATCCAAGCTCCGAGGCCGATTCACGCCTCCACCAGAACATCATCCCCACCAGCGCCAATCCCCCAACCCAGCCGGAATGGCCGTCCGGCACCGACGCGGGCGATGCCTCAAGTCGGAACATGGTCGAAATCAACTTCGATGTCCGAAGCCGGATGAAGCGGGTCAATCTGATTAAGATTCACCAGCCGAATGCCCAGGTGTTGCCCCGCCAGCACGGTCGTTCCAGTCGTAAAAGAGACCGTGCTCGTTCGCCACTGTCCGTTGGGAATCGCCCCGGCCAAACTGTTGTTGTCGGAGGCCAATACCGTTCCTCCCGCCATGAGATCCACCCGATAACCCGGGAAACCTTCCAGGTTGAAAAACACTCCGGTACGCGATCTGGCCGAGTCGATATTCCCAATCTCGACCTGAAGGGTATAGGTCGTTTCCGGCTCCAACATGCTGGCCAGCGTCTGGACGAATCCATACTCTGATTGGCCGCCGGTGGAGGCAAAATTGAACGCGATGCCTACCCGCTGGCCATGCGCCGCGCCATGATCGAACCCCTCATATACCCCCGGGTTTCCGATGGGATCCAGTTCTGGAAACAGGGTCCCAATGTAGTAATTGGGTCCATCGCCAGAACTCGTGATATTGGCCGGGTCGTAAAGATTCCACCCGTTGAGCGCGCCAAAGGTGAATTCGTGAATGACGAACTCGCCGGAGATATCCTCAAAACTTGGATTCACCACTGGAACAGAGGCCCCCAACAGCGCGCTCGCGCCCAGGGGCAGCAAACTCGCGATCAGAAACCGGTGATGGGTCAATTTCTTGGAGCTGGAAGCACAGCGATTCATAGCGACTCGGCTCTGAAGCATCTGTCATGCCGAACCTCGCTCGCCACCACGCTACCGTGAGGCCAGCTTGGCCAACCCTGTGGAATTGGTTTCCTCACCAGCCATGCTCATTTTGGGGAGCGCGGCTGTGTCGAAGACCAGCCGCAGCGCGCGGACAGATCGGAAGATTCCAGATTTTTCAACGTGCTGCGGCTGGTCGAAAGACGACCAGCCGCGCTCCGGGGCAAAATGAGAACTCCTGTTTCTGCACAGTAACTCATTGAATCCTAATCCCCACAATGCCACCTTCCAACGCATCCCGATGCTATGAAATGCCGAATTCTCCTGGCCCTAGGGGCCTTCTGCGGCTGCGTGATTCTCAGAGGTCAGATCATGATTTCTGCGAATGAGAACAAAATCGACTTGACCAGCGGCGGACCGAAAGTGGTCCATAATCCGCGTCCCGACTCGCTCACCTTTCTCGATTTCTCGGTTTTCCCTCCCCGCGTGCAACATCTCGAAGGGGTCGAGAACTCGGTCCTGGGCCCGCCGTCCAATGTCGCCATCAGCCCTGACGGACGCCTCGCCCTCATCGCCAATTCGATCCGTGTCCCCTTCCCCGGAGCGACGAATTGGGTCCCCGAAAACTCCATCCATATCCTCGATTTGACGTCGCGCCCCCCTGCCCTCGCCGGCCGCGTCAACGTCGAGGCCCAGCCTTCAGGCATCTCGTTTACTCCGAACGGACGCCAGGCCCTGGTGGCCAATCGCGCCGCCGGCACGGTCTCGCTCCTCCATGTGGACGGCCTCAAAGTTCGCCATGAGGGTTCCGTCAAAGTCTGCGAGCCCATCGAAGCGGTTTCGGACGTGGCCGTGAGTCCCGACGGACGTCTCGCCCTGGCGAGCGCGCAAAAAGGAGGCTTCCTGGCGGTGCTGCGAATCGAACCCGGTCATCTGCATTTCACCGGACGAAAAATTTCGGTCAGCGGCCAACCCTACCGGTGCCTCATCACCCCGGATGGACAACTGGGATTGGTAGCCGGAGGAGGAGCAGGCAATGCTCGCGACTTGGACGCGTTGAGCATCGTGGATCTCACCGGCGCCTCACCGCAAACCGTGGCTTATGTGCCTTTGGGGGCTTCCCCGGAGTCCATTGAGTTGAGTCCGGACGGAAAACACCTGGCCGCGGTGGTCATGGACGGTTCGAACCTGGCGCCGGGCGATCCGCACAAAACGAAGCAGGGCCAGCTCGTCATGCTCAGGCGGAAAAGCCAGCGGTTCGTCGAAACGCAACGAGTCCCGATCGTCCCGATTCCGGAAGGGGTGGCCTTCACAGCGGACGGCAGATTCTTGGTGGTGCAAGGCCACCCTGACCGCGTCTTGCAGGTATTCGCCGTCAAATCCGGGCGCGTCTCGGATACCGGCCATCGTATTCCCGTTCCGGGCATGCCTTCCGCGTTGCGCGCGTGGGTGCCCGCTCGGAGATAAGCACACATCGGGAACCCATGCGTGCGACACCTCAGTCCGGCGCCATCCGTCGCAGCCAGCTGATCTGGATTTCCGCGGGTTGTGAATCACCACGCGTAAGATCGACCGTCCCAAGAGCAGACTCAGAAACGAAATGGATCCCAGGATGAAAACCGCCCCTCCCTCAACCCATTGTGACGACACCCGTCGTGGACGTCGTACTTTTCTCAAGCAGGCCTTTATGGCGGCGGGACTCGCCGCGATAAGCCAACCCACAGGCCAGGCCCAAACTCGGTCTCAGTCCGCCCCCCCGAAGGATCCCTATGCCGGAGGGCCAAGGATCACCCAAGGCCAGCCTCCGCGGCTCAAAACGAAATTGAGGATTACCAAGCTCGAAACGTTTCTGGTCAAGCCGCGCTGGCTCTTCCTGAAGATCCACACCGACGCCGGCATCGTGGGGCTGGGCGAGCCCATCACGGAAGGGCGAGCGCGCACCTGCGCGATGGCCGTGGAGGAAGCCTCGCACTACTTGATCGGCAAGGATCCCCGCAACGTCATTCACCACTGGCAGGCAATTTACCGGCATGCCTTCTATCGCGGCGGCCCCATCCTTACGAGCGCGCTCAGCGGCATCGAACAGGCCCTTTGGGATATCAAAGGGAAATTCATGGGGGTGCCGGTTTACGAACTCCTGGGTGGCCCCACGCGGGACCGAGTCCGTGTTTATGCCCATGCCGGCAGCCCGCAATCGTTGAAAACGCGGAAGGCCGAGGGGTTCACCGCCTTCAAAACCGGGATCAAAAACTCGACCCGCTCGGGCATCGTCACCCACCCGCGCTTCATCGAGGAAGCTTCCCAGGCATTCGGCGAATTGCGCGAGGCGGGAGGGAAGGATGTGGACATCGGGATCGACTTCCATGGCGCCATCAGCCCGCAGAATGCCAAGCTCCTCATCAAGGCCCTGGAACCGATGCAGCCGATGTTTATCGAGGAACCCGTGCAATGCCAAAATGTCGATGCCATGGCCGACATCGCCCGCGGAACTCACCTCCCGATCGCCACCGGAGAGCGCATTTTCACGAAATGGGGATTCCGCGAAATCTTGGAGAAACAAGCGGCGTCCATCTTGCAGCCCGATCTCTGCCACGCCGGGGGGATCTTCGAAGGCCGCCTGATCGCCGGCATGGCGGAGGCCTACTACGCCGCCATCGCACCCCATAATCCCCTGGGCCCCATCTCCCTTGCCTGCGGACTTCAACTGGCCGCATCCGTCCCCAATTTCCTTTGCCAGGAGCAGGTTTCGCTCGGCGAAGGCTACCTGAAGAAACCCTTCAAGATTGAAAAAGGGTTCGTCGAAATCCCCGAAGGACCCGGCCTAGGCATCGAACTCGACGACAACCAAATTGAGGGCAAACTCAACCACGACTGGCGCAATCCGGAAACCTACGACCCTGCGGACGGCTCCGTCGTGGATTGGTGACCCGCTTTCATCCTCCGGCCACAATTCTCACGATTTCCATCCGATCCCCGGACCCCAATGGGCGTTGAGCGAATTCAGAAGGAGAGACGGGCTCGCCATTGAGCTCCACCACCACGCTGCGCGGAAGCAGTGCCTGCTGCACCAGAAAATCGTGCAGAGTGCAGGGCAGGTTCACCTGTTTGCGCTGCCCGTTGGCGATGACCCAGCCTTCCGTGGTTTCCATTGGCCGTTCGTCCATGAGGGTTGGATCGAGGTTCACCTCGCGCTGACGTGCGGAGCGCCCAGCGTTCGCCAGCGTTGAACCTCGTCCCACCGGTTCAGTCGGCACCGAAAAAAACGCAAAAGCCAGCAGTCGGATCGAACTCGCATCCCGGCTAACCTTCGCCTCGCCTCCCACACGTGGCGCCAGTGTTTCACGGCGTCAAGCAACGCGTCCCCATAGGCCTTCTTGAGAAACGAAGTCCTTCGAATCAACAGGCATCCCGCCAGCGCTTCCAAGGCCAGCCCCAGGCATTGCACCGGCACGAACCAGAGCCACAGCCATTCCGTGTTTTTCGCCATGACCCAGAGTCCGTTCCGATTGGCGAAATAACGCTTCGTGTCGCTGGTGCGGAACTCGACGACGTTGCCGCCCCCGGCCGGATTCACATCGACCGCCCCTCGATGATGCATGCGGGCCGAGGGCGCGGCGATCGCCCGCCCACCCGCCACCCACAGCCGCATCGTCAAATCCAGCTCATCCGAGTACATGAAAAAGAGCTCATCGAACCCGCCCAGGCGCTCGAACCAATCCCTTCGTATGAGATAGCCGCACCCCTCCGGCATCAACACCTCCCGCACAGCTTCATGTTCCTCTCGCGTGCTCACCCAGCCAAACACGTCGAACCCCGCCGCGCCCAGGGATTGAAACCGGTCGTCGTGATAATCGAGCACTTTGGGCATCGCCGCCTGCGCCCGAAAGCGCTCCGCCTCTCCCACCAGCCGTTCCAGGCATTCCGGCTCCAGCCAGGCGTCATGATTCAAAAAGAAGAGCCATTCGCCTCGGGCAACCGCCGCCGCCCGATTGTTGCCCGCACAGAATCCCACATTGCCCCCCATTCGCATGAATCGCGATGATTTCCAACCCGAGACCCATCGTTCACACATCAGGTCCGAACCATCCGCGCTGGCATTGTCCGCGACGATCAACTCAACGCGACCGGCGCACGTTTGCGCTCTCACCGAGTCGAGGCACCTGTCGATCCACGCCCGCCCGTTGTAGTTCAGAACCACCACGCTGACCCAGGGTCGTGCCTGAACGGTTTCCTCGTTCACAAGACCTTCTCCCCTCGGGCCCGGGCTTCCAGCCAGTCACACGCTTCCGGCAGGATTCGGGACCAATGCATGGACTGGGCTCGCTCCCAAGCCTGACGGCGATACGCTTGGTAACGTTCGGGATGTTGCAAACACTCCGCCAGACGATCCGCCAAGGCCTCCGGTGTTTCCGCGCGCGCCAGCACGCCCGTTCGCTCATCCAAAGTCGATTCCCGCAAACCTTCCACCGGATAGACGGCGGCCGGCGTGCCCATCGCATTGGCTTCGATCACGTTCAGCCCCCATCCTTCTCTCTGGGACGCGTGCAACAACCAATGAGACGCGCGAAGCATCTGGTCCTTGGCCGCTTCGGAAAGCGGTCCGGTAAATTCCACCATCGCCTCCAGGTTCCGTTCCTTGACCATTTGTCTCAAAGCCGGCTCGGCATCGCCCGAACCCACAATGGTGAGTCGCGCAGCCACACCACGATCGTGGAGCAATGCGAGGGTGCGAATCAAATGATCCACCCTCTTGTTCGGAGCCAAACGCGAAACCGCCGCCAGACGCAACGGAACCTGCAAAGGCTTGGGATCCAGCTCCTCCAATGCCCTCGTGTGGACGCCGTAGCGAATGATTTTCACCTGGCGGACCCCATGGCGCATCAACTGGTCGCGCGTCGATTCGCACGCGGTCCAAAACACCTCTTTCCGATACAACCAGTGGGTCCATCGTTCCTGCTGCCGCCCGATCCAATTCCAAGGCCAGCGATAGAAAGCATTCCAAATCGGCCCCAGCACTTCATGAATGTAAGAAACGCGGGAGGTCTGCGCCCACCACGGAGTGTACCAGGGAATGCCATGATGCTGATCGATGACCAGATCGAAGCGGGGTTGCGTCCGGCACCAGGCACGCGCGGCCAAGAATGATTTTCCCACGCCTCCCCCCCTCCGCACGGTGAGCCGTCCCCAGCGCTCCTCCGGGAGGCAGCCGGGAAACGAGTTGGCAAACCACACCACCTCATGACCGCGCTCAGCCAGCGCTGTCAGGTAGCCCTCCGTCACTCGCTCCGCGCCCCCCGATTGCGGGTTCTTCGGATCGCGCCAGTTCAACATCAAGAATCGCATCTCGCCGGATCGAGGAGCGATTAGCGATTCGCGGGAGACGACCGCGTCTTCCTCGGTGCGGGCAGCTCGCGCACCAGCTTCAAGGCCTCCTCCATGTAGGTCTCCCCCGCCATCTCCCCCAGCGAAGTCCTCGAGACATAATCGTAGATCTTGAAACTCCCCCAATCGACTTTGGTCAACAGATAGCCAAAGGCATCATTCGTGAGCCCGAAGAGAAAATTGTGCTCACCGCGCATGTTCCGCTTCAAATAATAGCCGATGTTGGGAAGCGCCTCGCCGGGGATGGTCAGGATTTGCGCGCCGCCCAGATGAACCACATTGAGTTGCGTGGCGAGTTTGCCGTCCGTCCGTTCCGGATACTTCAAGGGAGAGCCCTTGAGAATCGCCCTCATCAAAGGAGATTCTATCGTGAATTCGAGAGGCCGGGACCAGCACGCCAACTCTGGGTCTTCCTGCTCCGGAGCCTCCTTCACCACCCGCATCGCCTCTTCCGCCAGCAAACGCCCGATGCGGCGGCACTCCTCCCAATCGTTCCGCTCACCACCACCCTCGGCGCGATTGTCGGCCGTCACCATGCCGCCCTGCGCGCCGTTCATGAACAAGCCCGCCCCACCACCAAGCTCCCGCACCCGATCGCGCAGCGGCCCCACGAGGTCCGGACTGCACACACCGCGCGAAGCCCCGATGACCTCCGGATGAATCGCGTAATTCACCAGGGTGGCCAGCGCTTTGCCGTCCAGTCCCACCGCTTGAATCACGTGGCAGCGAGGATCATAAAGCCGGTCCGCGTAGTAATTGTAAGCGATCTTTCCCCGTGCCTCGCCCGTGGCCACTTTCAACCGGGCCGGAGTCAATCCGGACACCGCCCGCTCGATGGCCTCCGCGATGCTCACGCAAGTCCGGTCCAGATACGCCAGATCGGCCGAAGTGCCGCCCTGGCCATCCGGAAAAGCGTAGCAATCGGGAGCGCTGTGAGTATGGCTGGCACCAATCAGGATGTTCCCGGGCTTGACGGAGGTCACCCGCGAACGCACCCGGTTCCCCAACACCGAAGGAAACCCCAGGAAATCCACACCGACAAATACCACGCGCTCGCCCCCGCTTTCGAAGGCCATCACCGTCGCCAACAATTCCCCGTGCTTCACGCGGGCCGCCTTGCTGGGCCCGACTCCCCCGCTCACCGGCAGCAGAGGATCCGGGGTGAGCACGACTTCGGCGTAACCGGCGCGAAATGGTGCGGCCACGACATCCACAACCCCGGCCACAACCCAACCCCCAACCCCGAGCACACAAAGGAGAAAGGGCCGAATTCGATTCCAACAAGAACTTCTCATAAGGTTTAGCTTTGGCTGAGTCTTTTCAACGGCACTTCAAAGAGCATGGCGTGCGCTTCCTTGAGCACGCCCGGGATGCGATCCGCAAACGGACTATGCCGCACGGCATGCCGTATTTTCGCCTCATCGAACTGGGAGGCATTCGATCCTGGAAACCAATGATCTCCCTGGCCGAGCAGATTATACCTCATTTTTCCCCAGCCCACCAAGTCCAGCGCCTTGGCAAAGGTCCACAATCTGAGGATCTCCTTCACATTGATCTGCCCCGGCACCTCGACGTACTCCGGCACGCCCTCGAACCAGCTCCGGCACCAGTCCTCGCCCAGGGCGCGGCCCATCTCACGCCTCAACGTCGCCTCTATGCCGGCGATCGCGGCCTCAGCTCGATCATAGTGCTCCAAAGCGGCCACATGTTCGTCGAAATCGGAAGGTCGCGCCGCCCCGCAACTCAACGTGTGAACCTGCTGGCGGCTCAGGCAGTAAAGATCGTTGAACTGCATCGGACTCAATGGCGCGCACCAGGCACGCCATCGCGGGGGCGGATCGTAAAGCTTTCCCCCCTTGTCGTTCGGACTGATGATGAACACACCCATGTCCCGCCGCGAAGCCGCCTCGATGGCCGGCCAGTTCAAATCATTCACGAAATACCAATGAACGTTGATGTAGTCGAATCCGCCGCTCTCCACGGCTTCAACGATGATATCGGTGGTCGCATGCGTCGAGAAACCCACGTGCCGCACCCGGCCCTCCTGCTGCAACTTTCGCGCGGCGTCCAGGCATCCTCCCTTCTGCAAAGACCATGTTAGGTGCTGCCGATGGTTGATTCCGTGCAAAGAGAGTAGATCAACGTGATCCAGCCCCAAATAGTCCATGGATCGATCGAAGGTCCTCAGAAACTCCCCCGCCGTGGCCATGGGCGCCACTTTCGTTTGCACGATCAATTCCTCGCGAGGCAGGGAAGGCAGAATCCGGCCCAACTGCATTTCCGAAGTCCCATAACCCCGCGCCGTCTCAATGTGGTTGATGCCCAACTCGATCGCCCGCCGCACCGTGGCCTCAAGATTCGATTGGTTGTCGGCAGGAATCTCCTCAAGCGGTGTATCCTGCCACTTGTGTTGGTACCGCATGCCTCCACATGAAAACACAGGCATCCGGAGTCCAGTTTTGCCAAATCGGCGGTGGCGCATGCGCGGTGTTATTCCACAGGGCGCCAGCCGAATCAACGCGGATGAATCCGGCGCCGCTACCGGACAAGGTGTTCGAACAAGGACGAGGGACTTGATGAAGCCCCGGGTCTTTCGCAAGCTCAGCGCATGCGGCATGCCTGCCTTCAATCCATTTCAAGAATTGTGGTCAAACTGGGCACGGGAGTGCTCACCGACAGCCAAAAAAAACCAGATCCCGCGCAATTCGCGCAACTCGCCGATCAACTCGCCTCCCTGAAGCAGGCGGGCAAGGAAGTCGTGGTCGTGACCAGCGGCGCCGTCGGGGCGGGCATGGGCGCGCTCGGCTTCGACAAAAGACCGTCCGATCTCGCAACCCAGCAAGCCTGCGCAGCCATCGGCCAATCCAAGCTCATGTCCACCTACGAGGGCTTGTTCAATCCTCGGGGCATCCCCATCGCGCAAGTGCTGCTGACCCATGACGACCTCGAACATCACGAACGACATCTCAACGCCCGCAACACCCTCGTCACCCTCCTTCGCCATCAAGTCATCCCCATCATCAACGAAAACGACGCCGTCTCCTCCACGGAACTGAAATTTGGGGATAACGACAAGCTCTCAGCCCTCGTCGCCTCCCTGCTGCCCGCCGACCTTCTCGTCATCCTTACGACCGTCGAAGGCATGTTCCATAACTACGGAAAGCCGGACGCTCGCCGCATCTCCATCGTCGAATCGATCGACTCCGACCTCGAAGGACACGCCTCCGGCACCACAAGCGCCACCGCAGTGGGCGGCATGGCGACCAAACTTCAAGCCGCCAAAATCGCAACCCGCAGCGGCATCCCGCTGATCATCGCTTCCGGTCGCAAGCCCCAACTTCTGGCCGGCCTGCTGGCCGGAGAGGACGACGGCACATTGTTCCTCCCGAAAGAGGGCAAGTTGCGCGGACGCAAACGCTGGATCGCCTTTTTTCACAAACCCAAAGGATCGTTGTTCGTGGATCGCGGAGCGATGGACGCCTTGCGCGATCACGGTCGCAGCCTGCTGGCTCCCGGCGTCCAGCGCGTCGAAGGCGAATTCGCCGAAGGAGACGTTGTGCGCATCTGCGACGCGGATGGACTCGAGTTCGCCCGCGGCATCGCGCGCTTTTCCGCCCTCCAGTTCGCCGGCGAGAAACACTCCCGCCTGGAACTCATCCACCGCGATGACCTGGTGGTGCTTTGAAACGAAGCCTTCCTTCCAAGCCCAAACTCCTCATGCCTTCCCAGCGATCTCCGCGACGCCGCGCCCTTCGACCACCACCGCGCGTCCAGTCCAGAACCCCGATCTCCCGTTTGCTGGAGATCATGTCGATCCTTCGATCACCGCAAGGTTGTCCCTGGGATCGCGAGCAATCTCATCGTTCGATCCGCTTCCATGCGGTGGAAGAGGTTTACGAAATGATCGACGCCATCGACTCGCGCAATGACGAGGAACTCGCCGAAGAATTGGGAGACCTCCTGCTCCAGGTCGTGTTCCACTGCCAACTGGCCTCTGAACGCAAGGCCTTCAACTTCGAGCAAGTCGCCCGCCGCATCGTGGACAAACTTCTCCGCCGCCATCCCCACGTTTTCGGCAATGTCAAGGTGCGCGACGTGGATGCCGTGTGGGCGCAATGGGAGAAAATCAAGGTGGGCGAAAAAAGAGGCGCCTCCTCCGAGCGATCCTCGGCTTTGGACGGCATTCCCCGTCATCTCCCCGCGCTCCTCCGCGCGCAAAAGCTTCTCAAAAAAGCCCGCAAGGCAAAACTTCTCCCTCCCGGCAAAAACACCCCCGAAGGCCCGGGCTCGGCGCGGGATGCTGCACAGTCGCTTTGGAAGCTCGTCGAACGAGCTCAAGTCAAAGGCTGGAATCTGGAAGACCTCCTTCGCCTCGAAACCGATCGTCAGGAACGAAACATGCGAAAGCAGGAAATGGCGGTTTCCTCATTAAGCCGCGACTAGCCCCGAAACTTCATCTTTCTCTTGCGATCCGGAATTTCCGGAGTTGCCCGAATTCTGGCAACTCGATCATGCGCCTGACCGAATCCAGTCGAATCTGAACCACGCGGGCTGGCCTTATCATGAGACTCCGGGAGACGTGCTCTCCCCCGGAGCCCATGACCTAAGACCGCCCCTTCCCACCAGGGCGGCACCCTCGACCGTTCTCGGCCCGCTGAGGAAGCGCGACCGGAGCTCCTTGAAAACCGATTCGAACGCAGTCACGGCTAGGCGGCGTGGTTGGACATCCCCGTTCTCTCTCCGAACGCGAGACACGACTTCCCGGCCATCAACCTCAAGGACTGCGAGCCAGGGAAAGGCAGGCAGTCAACATTCCAAGGCCTCCCCTCGAACGCTTCCGCCTCCTTCGCTCCGCTGACATCCGACGTGGGAAATGCGGGATCGCCTGACCCAGGTTCGGCCGGATTGACCCCGCGCTTGGGATCGTCCGCCCTCCTCCCACCGCCTGGCGATGGAAGATCATCAGATTGATAGGCGCAGACATAAATGGCGCCGGCGCTGTTCCCAATGTCCATCCACTCCACCCTTGCCCGTCCTGGCGGGCTCATCACCGGAACCTGCGGCACCGTGATGCGAAGGCGATCGTAGCTTGCGCGCCAGTCGGTCACGGCACGGCCGGTGATGCAAAACTTCCCTGAGTTGCTCGTCACCATCAACCCCTCCACATAGAAACCTCCAAACAAACGAAGTTCCCCTTCCGCCAGGAAATAGCACTGGCCGGTCACCGCAATCGCTCCGAATTCCGTCTCGGCATCCAAGGCAAGCTCCAGAATCCAAGCCCTGTGCAGGCCTCGATAGAGTCCGCGAATCTGACGCGTCCCTCGATCTCGATATTCCCCGCGCCCCATTTCCGTCGCCTCAAGGCCAGGCACCAGTTCCATGCCCAACTCCTGGCTCGGCCATGCCTTGACGGCGTGGCTGGGCAATGTCGGATCAAACGAAACTCTTGCGACGCGGCCCCCATCCCGGCCACCCGCCACCGCCCTTCGAGTCTTTTCCGCCATCCTCACAATGCTTGCCTTTTCGTCCATGTGGCCGCCCCCAATCCACCGGAACGATCCGCGCCGTCTCGGGAGAAAACCATCAGTTGCCCGCTACTGAGAAGAGAAAGACAGGACCTGACGAAAAATCCCGAAATTCCGGTTCTCGCCTCGACTCAAGCATGATCCCCCACTCACTTGATGCCGAAGTTACTCACCATTGCACACCCCGGCCCGGCGGAGTCTTTTGCTGGAAACGGCCGTTAAGCAGGGTCGAGATGCGCAAGAGCTCGAGCGTCAAAGGCCTGCCGAAAGTTGAGGTGGATCCGCAGCTCGAAACTCAGACATCCTGCCCCCAAGCGGGAAATGCGGGACGGATGCAGAAGGGATGTGAGACCAGAGTGACGTGAAGCGGCACAGTCGCAAGCCGGAGGCTTGCCAGCTTTTAGCCGGTGGTTGAGGAGCGCAGCGACAATACCACCGGTCCACCGGGTCCCCCAAGCATGGGCATTCCGGAGGGATGCCAGCGTCCGAGGTGCCAATACCCGGGGGTGGCGCTCGTGCCTCAAGCCACCCCCGGGTCAGGATGTCGGAAACCGGAGAAAGGCTTCGCCGTCCAGATCTTGCCAGTGATCAATGCGGATCAATGGCCGTTTCCAGATTCAGCCATCGAAGCCGCCATAGCCCGCCCCGCGATCCAACCCGTCGTCCAGGCCGCTTGGAAATTGAATCCCCCCGTAATCCCGTCCACATCCAGGATTTCACCCGCAAAATACAACCCGGAACATCGCCGGCTTTCCATGGTCTTGAAGTCCACTTCCCCAAGCTTCACGCCTCCGCACGTCACGAACTCTTCCTTGTTCAAGGACTTGCCCACCACTCGAAGTTCGGTTCGCACCAATCGATCGCTCAATCGATGGGCTGCCGCGTTGGACAACTCCGCCCATTTCCCGCCCAACCGCTCCAGGGCCAGCAACGCAGCCCACAGCCTCGAGGGCAGCCCCGGGGGGGTCTGGTTCGTCAAAAGTTTCGCCGCCGATTCCTTGCGTTGCTGCTCCAGCCACTGCCTCACTCCCTCCATCCCCAACTGTGGCAGCCAACTCACGCGCAAGGAAAACTGGTAGCCGCACTCATGCAGCGCTCTCGCTCCCCAGGCGGAAAGCCTCAGAACAGCCGGCCCGCTCAATCCCCAATGCGTGAACAACAAAGCCCCGCGCTCTCGCAATCGCTTGGCCGATCCCTCCACGCTCAACTCCACGTCCGCCACCGATAGCCCCGATAATTCCCGAACCCAGGGCGCCTCCAGATGAAAGGTGAACAACGAAGGCACCGGCTCTTGCAACGAATGCCCCAGGGTCTCCAGCATCGCCGCAAAATCCGCCCGCTTGGCTCCCCCCGTCGCCACCAAGACACGCTCGGCGCAACCGGACAGACCGGACGCCAGTTCCAAATGAATTTTGCCGTCCGGTTCCCGTGCCATGCGCTTCACCCCGCATCGCGTGACCACTTTCACGCCCGCCCGGTCCGCGGCCTCCTGCAAACATCGAATGACGGTTTCCGATGAATCCGTGATCGGAAACATGCGCCCATCCTGCTCCACCTTCAGTTTCACGCCGCGCGCTTCAAACCACTCCACCGCGTCCCTCGCTTGAAACATCTGAAACGCCCCCAACAACACCCTCTCGCCCCTCGGATACCGCACGGCGAGTTCTCGCGGCTCGAAACAACCGTGTGTCACGTTGCAGCGGCCGCCGCCGGAAATCCGGACTTTGGAAAGGCACACGGCGGATTGCTCCAAAATCGCCACGGCGATCCCTGGACGCGCCTCGGCAAACGCGATGGCGCCGAAGAAACCCGCCGCCCCGCCCCCCACCACCCCCACCGGAGGTAGTGTGTTCAACTCCGCGCTGCATTCCATAAAATCCAAATTCCCAAAATGCCCACCGCCAAGGCTACACCTTTGCGATACTGCTCGACGCCCAACCCCATCAAGATCCGCTCCCCCAGCGCCGTGCCGGCCACGCACCCCGCCGAGGCCACCACGATCGTAAGCCCCATGCCCTGAAGACTCTCCCATCCTCGCGCCAAGTAAACCGGTGTTCGCGCCACATCGACCGCCAGCGCGATAGCGGTGCTCGTCGCCAAGAAAGCCCGGGGCTCCAACCCGCAAATCAGAAGCGCGCAAGCGCGCAAGCCGCCTTGGTTCCCCGCGACTCCACCAAAGAATCCGGAAAGCAGGCCGAGCGTTCGCCCGGCCCGCGGGCGCCACCCGAAAAATCCACTGCTCAAATTCGCCGCCGCCGTGGCCAGCAGCAGCAAGCCCATCGCCATGGTCACGCCTTGGCCTCCCAGCCAGCGATGCGACAGGGCTCCCGCCAATCCCCCCGCCGCGCTCCAGACTCCAAATTTTCTAAACACCCCCCAATCCACGTGGCCGTAATGCCTCCAAAACCGAAACACCGTGGCCATCAAATGCGGCAGGGACACCGCCATCACCGCCCGCTCCATGCCATACTCCGCCGCAATCAAAGGCGTGAGCAGGCTGCCAATCCCGAATCCCACCAAGCCCGCCGTGGCTCCGGAAACCAGCCCTACTGCAAACACACCCATCAGAAAGAGAATCATGCTCTTGGCACTGAACAATCGCTTGCCCGCAGGATCCACACTCGGCCTGATTAAGAATCATTCCGCACAACCAGGGAGCGGTGTCTTGAGCCCGGAAATCCCAGACTGAGGGGCAACTATGAAATTTCCGGGCCAGACGAGTCAATTCGCATGGAAAACCCACCCACGATCCATCGAGATTCGACCGAATCCTGATTCCAAAATCAAACGGGAGACACCGCTCGCCCGGCTCATGCGATCGGGAGACTCGCCCATGCCAAGTGCCTCCCCCCAGGCATGAAACTGTGATCCCCGGACCGCGCCGTTCACGGCGCCTCAACGTGGACAACCCATCCGCGTGGATTCCCAACCCGTCCCGAATGACGCCCCAGGCTTCCCCCGTAACGCAGACAGCCCTGTCTGCTGTGCCGCAGGCTGCCCAGCCTGCGAGCCGGTGCCAAGCCTATCGCCCCGCAATTCCCCCAGGCGTGCAACCGCAATCTCCGGACCGCGCCGTTCACGGTGCCTCAGCGTGGACAGCCTGACGACGTGGTTGGTCCGAGAACACTGGAGCAGGGTGGAGGTTCGCTCGAGGCAGAGATCTCGGGTCCGCTTCTTTGGGCGAGCATGCTGAACGACTCGTCACTGAGCTGCGAAGTTCGGGGCCACGCTGGAACGCCAACGGCGTTCTGTCCCTCAGCCCGGGGTTGGCCCGCGAAGGCGGGGCTACCCCGGGGAACAAGGCCCCCACCGGTCCCAACCCCAACGGGGTTGCGCTCGGATTGGAGAACTCCTTCGAGGCCTGCGGCGCGCATGGCGCAACCCCGTTGGGGTTGGATTTCACACACGCAGGTGACCCGGGGTAGGTCCGCGCGGACGCGGCCCAACCCCGGGCTGAAGGACGGAATCCCGTTGGGATTCGAGACGAACCAGCCAGTTCGCTCTGAACGAAGATCCCGGGTTCGTTGATCCCAACCTTCGAATCGAATGATGAGACAAAAATGGAATCGGATCTCACGGAGGAACGAAGATGGCGAAGCATGCTTAAACCGACAACCTCTTGAATGAGAATGGCTTCGGCGCCTTCTCTCCGTGTCTCTGTGCCTCCGTGAGAGCCCTCCGACTTCCCGCTGTGACCTAGCGGAGTGCAATTGATTGACAGGCCGTTCGCACAACACGGGCATCACACCGCTTTCTCTCTCGCCCCGCGATGCACGAGTGGGGAGAGAGCCGGAGAGAGGGGCATTCTCAGCCTACCCCTCTCCTCGGTCCTCCCCGCTCATGCTTTGCAGGGAGAGGAAGAGGTTCTTTGGGGACCGAGATCTCGAATCCTATCCCGAGATCACGATGGTGCCCATGGCGCCGCTTTACGGGTTGGGTGCGAGGATCTAGCTTTTCCTCACGCAAAGGCCGCGAAGTTCGAGCGTCGCGGGAATTCGTGCTCGCACCGTGCGCCCCACCGCCGCCGCCGAGACCGTCGCTGACCCTGCTCGTTCGGCCTATGCGCGCAGTTCGCATTCGAGGGTCATCGGCCCGTCTTTTCCTTTGCGCACTTTGCGGCCTTTGCGTGAGGTTGTTGAGGTTCATCACGTAGAGGACGCGAAGTTCTCGAAGAAGGCTTCGAGCGAATGGCGTCATAGTTATCGGGTCGATTGCAGTGCGGTCGAGCAGGTCGAGATCCAGGATTTTCGAACACGGGACGCATCGAGAGCCGAACAGGCTGATCCAGTGAGCGCGCCGGAGCCGCTGGACAGCGCGTCACTGATCTGCGACGTTCGGTGGCAGTGAACCGATGAGGCCGCCGAACCATCGGGTGCTTCGAACCGAAGGTAGCCGGTGCACCCCGAGCGTACACCGCAGAGATGGGAAGGGCGCAGAGATGAATTCCGATTCCGCTCCCTAACTTCCTCTGCGTTTTTCTCGCCTCTGCGGTGTCATCCTCCCTCCAAGGCGGCGAACGACTTCGGGCATCAAGTCTTTGACCGGATCATGGCCGCCCGGGTTGGCGTTTGCGTTTGGGCTGAGCCGGTGCCGGAAGCGGCAGCTTGAGTCCGGACACCTCCGGAGCGGCGGGCGGGGCGTTCAAGGCGTTGAGAGCACTCGAAATTCCAAACAATCGAGTTTTCGCAACTTGCACTGAACGAAACGGCACCCCTTTCCTGAATTTACCTCTCGACACACGGTGGGGCGGGCTTTCTCCTGATCAGCAACCAAAATGAAGCAAGGTAAGACACCGTGGTGCGGCGTCCTGAGCCCTCAAGCTCCCTGTTTCGGAACAGGCATGAACTTTCCGGACCGCACCGTCCTCCTTCCCAATATCATGGCCGGAGTTTGGCCATTCTCCTCGCTTTTTCTCTCATGCCTCCTGCTGCTCTCCCTGTTCCCGCAACTCCACAGCCAGGTGCTCTTCCAACTTGGGACATTCGACGGTTCTTCCTCGGAATTCAGCCCTATCTTCGACCCGGCCACGGGTCAACGCCGCATCGACTACGCCAATCCCCAATCCGATCCGGTCTTTGTGGTGGGGCGCGATCGACCCGACGAAAAATGGTTTTCCTTCCAACCCGGCACCGCCAACGGCGCCGTGGGTCATCGCGCGCACCCCTTCACCATTGAGTTCGACTGCCCTTCCCCCGCTCCCGCTTCCGCCCGGCTCGACGTCGCCCTCCTGGCCTATAGCACACGGCTGCCCGCGCTCAAAATCGAGATCCATGGACGCCAGGGCGAATTCTTTCAATCGCCTGTCCTCGATCATCGCGCCGGGGATCCCGCCGTCTTCTTTCTCCCTCACTACTCCACGTCCCGGCTCCAATGCGACCTGCCACCCCACGCGCTGCAACCCGGACGCAACCGAATCGTTCTCACTGCCGTGGATCATCCTTCCGACCGCGACGATGTCCGCCCCTCCGGTTATCCCTGGCCCGGGAATTCCGGCATCATTTACGACGCGATTCTGCTCCAGGGTCAACCCGATGCCGCTCCACGCTCATCTCCCGCCCTGCGGGTCGAACCGACGATTTTCTTCCGAAAAGCCGGCCCAAACCTGGAAGAGCGATTCGACCTCATCGTCGAATCCACCTCTCCCCTGGCAGGCGCGACCGGGGCCATCAAAGTGGCCGGCGCTCAACGCGAATTCAAACTTCAAGCGCCAACCCATTTCGGGGAACAACGCGCCCAAGTCTGGATTCCCGCCTTTTTAGGAACCCTCGACGCCTCCGTTTCTCTCACCCATCACGGACAAACCTTCGACTATCCCGTCCGCCTCCGTGCCGCCCGGCGATGGACACTCCTCCTGGTTCCCAACGAGCACCTCGATGTCGGCTACACGGATTACGAATCCAAGGTGGCGGAACTTCAGAGCCGGACGATTGACCGCGCCCTGGAACTCACGCGCCAGCATCCCGGTTTCACGTTTACCCTGGACGGCTTCTGGGTGGCCGAGAAGTTTCTCGCCGGGCGTTCGGAATTCTGGCGGCGGCGGATGCGTGAAGCGGTGCGAAAAGGAACCCTCCAAATTCCCGCCGTCTATGGAAGTGGCTTCACCGGATTCGCCAGTCTGGAGAATTTGATCCGGTCCCTCTACCCTTCCGCGCAGTTTCTCCATTCGGTGGGTCAACAACCGGAGTTCGCCCTCATCACCGACGTGCCCTCCTACTCGTGGTCTCTGGCTTCCGTGCTCGCGGCCGCGGACATTCGCTACTTGGTGGCCGCGAGTGACGCCTACCGCGCTCCCTTCCTTCTCTACAACCTTTACCACACCACCTCTCCGCACGAATGGGAAGGTCCTGACGGCGCGCGGGTCCTGACCTGGTACTCGCGGCATTATCACCAAGTCGCGTCGCTCTTCGGCATGCCCCCGCAAATCCTTCAAGGCATGGAATCCCTCCCTCGCTTCCTCCAAGCCTACGATCATGATGCCTATCCCAGTTCAACCGTGCTGCTCTACGGGACGCAGGTCGAGAACACGGAATTGCATCCCGCCCAAGCCGAACTCGCCGCGCGTTGGAACGCTCGATTCGCCTACCCCAAAATCGAATACTCCAGCTTTCCGAACGCCCTCCGCCGCATCGTCGCCGAAGGAGCGCCCACCCCGGTCCACCGAGGAGACGGCGGCCCTTATTGGGAAGACGGCCTGGGCGCCAACGCCCGTCTCACCGCCCTGGCCCGCCGCAACATGGATCGCATCCTGACCGCCGAGATCCTCTCCTCAACCGCCGGATTGCTTGCCCGCGATTTCCGCCCTGACACCCCTCTTTTCGCCTCGGCCTGGCGGAACCTGCTGTTGACGGACGAACACACGTGGCACGCGGACCAGAGCGTGCGCGAGCCGGAGAGCCACCAAAGCCTTCGCCAGGGCGAGGTCAAGGAATCCCGAGCCCAGCGTGCCAAGCAGGACATCGATCACCTTGCCGGACGCGCCTTCTCCGCGCTCGCGGAAACCCTCGACGCCCCTCCGGGGGACTGGGTGGTGTTCAATCCCCTCAGTTGGCCACGCCCGGGTTTCATCGAGCTCGATTTGCCAAAAGGACGCCGCCTGATCGACGCCGTCACTGGCCAGGCCATCCCTTCTCAAATCGTCTTCACGGGAAATGGCATCCACCGCCATTCGGCTTGGATTCCGGAAGTCGGCTCCGTCGGATACCGAGTACTCCGCGCGGTTCCCGCGTCATCGTCCGATGCCATCGTTGAACTCGATCCCAGCCGGCCCCTTGAGAATAGCCATTACCGTATCGAGGCGGACCTCGAGCGCGGAGGCCTCGCGAGCCTCTATGACAAGCAACTTCAGCGCGAATGGATCGACCGCAAAGCTGCCCACACCTTCAATCAGCATCTGCACGTGACGGGTGCGGACGATCTGCCAAACCGCCTGGTGCAATTCAGTTCGGTCTCACCACTGCCGAATCTGCACATCCACACCCCGACCGACCTCAAAGTTCTTCGGGCCTGGAAATCCCCCGTCGCCACACATCTGCTCGTGCGATCCCGCAATCAGCTCACCCCCGTCCTGGAATCCGAATACATCCTGCACGATCACCTCAAGCGCCTGGATATCGTCAACCGGCTCACCAAGGAGCGAAGTTACCGCAAAGAAGGAGTCTATTTCGCGTATCCCCTGCGCATCACCGAGCCCGAGTTCCGCCACGCCACCCAAAACGGCTTCGTCAATCCCGGGCGGGATATGTTGCCGGGGGCAGGCCTCGAATGGTTCATCCATCAAGGATGGATCTCGGCCTCGGACACGCAAGGTCAGGCCCTCCTGCTCCCTCAGGACGCACCCCTCTTCACACTGGGCGACATTGCCCGCGGAGCCTGGCCCAGCGTATTCGGCTCTCGTCCCGCTCACCTCTACTCCTACGTCATGAACAATTACACGCCGGAAGGTTACCTGGCTGGACAAGGAGGCGAATTTACCTTTGCCTGCACGTTCACCACCGGCACGGCCTTCGATCCCGTCACCGCCTACCGGATCGCCGCCGAGATTCAATCGCCCCTGGAAGTGAATGAAATCACCCGGAACGACCGCGCGGACCAGCGTCAGCGCACTGGCCCATCCGTCCGGGAATTCCTGCGGATCGAACCGGAGAGGGTCGCCCTCAGCACCTGGAAACGGGCTGAAAACGATCAAGGCTACGTGCTCCGCTTTCTCGAAATCAGCGGGAAGCCTCAACGGGCGAAGGTTTCATCCCCGTTCTGGAACCTTCGATCCGTTCATCGCTGCAACGCGCTCGAGTTGCCCAAGGAAAAAGTCCAATCCAGCGCCCGGACCTTCGAGTTTGACCTCCCCCCTTTCGGCATCGGCACGTTCCATGTGAAAACGAGTCCTTGAGCAACTCACCTGCCAAGACGCAGAGGCTCGAGCTCCCATCGTTGGTCGGGGATCGATCCCAACCCGGCTCGCCCGTTTCGCGGTTTCCACTTCGCGACTCAACTCTCGAACAATGCGCGCATTCCCTCCCGATCGAGGCCGGCGCCGAGTGCCAGCATCAGCTCCAAACGCGCCTTGGGCGCCGGCAGCCAACCCGACAATAGCACTCCCAGGCGGCGCAGATGCTTGCCGGATCCCGCGTAAGCATAAGTATCCAAGACGCGGCCCTGCGGACACCGCGAACAAATCACCAGGGGCACTCCCGTTTGAGAAGCGCGCTCCACCGCCGGAATGGCGGTCACCGGCACGTTGCCCCGTCCCAGCCCCTGCAACACCACCCCGCGAGCGCCGCCACCCAACGCCGCGTCAATCAACCTTCCGTCCGAACCCGCGGCCAGTGTCACGATCTCCACGCGTTCTTCCAATCGCCCGCCCCATAAAGGTTCGCGCCTCGGTACGCTGCGAGAAACGATGACGCGATCTTTCTCCACAATCCCCACCGGCCCGAAATCACGCCCCTGAAAAGTGTCCACACGCTCCGTATGGGTCTTCTGCGCGTCCAGCGCATGGACGATGGAATCGTTCAACACCACACATGTCCCCAGCAGCGCGCAGGCCGGTTCCACACAAGCGCGGACGGCGGATCGCAGATTCGCCGGCCCATCCCAGCCCAACTCCGAGCTGTTGCGCATCGACCCGACGAAGATCACCGGTTTCATGGGCCTCAATGCGCGCTCCACCAAATAGGCCGACTCTTCCAAGGTATCCGTGCCATGGGTCACGACGACGCCTTGCACGACCGGATCCGCCAGCAGCGGTTCCAGGACGGCGATCAGCCTGACCATCTCGGAAGGCGTCATGTGGGGCCCCGGATGCAGCGCGAAATCGACGCATTCCAATTGAGCCCAAGCCTCCAGACCTGGAACGGTCTCCAGAATGCGTTTTCCGGACAGCGCGGGCACTGGTCCGCCGGACGCTGGATCGAATTGCATCGAGATCGTTCCTCCGGTGAAAACCATCACGACTTTGGGCAAGGCGGACATGGGCTTTCGCACCCGCGTGATCGGGCCTACGCCGGACTGGTCTCGATGTCCTCAGGACGGATATCGAGACATTCGTCCTGATCCTCCCAAACGACCGCGGGGAAGAACTCCAGCAACCGCGGGATCAGTTCCAGACCGGCTTTGGCCAGGAGCAACTCGGCCTTTTCCGCCGCGCGCTCCAGCTCCCGATCGTAATTCTTGACGCTGCGCCGTTGCGGATCGTCCCAGTGGGCGACGGCATGAACGGCGGCATACTCCTTCGCCCACTGCTGAATGGGCGAGCGTAACTCGTCGGCAATGTCCTCGTAGGGCACCGCGCTGCCCGCACAGTGCTGGCAGACGAGTCCTGATTCGGTGATATCGCGGGTGAATAAAGGCAGCAACGGGGCGCGGCAGCAGGGGGACTCGGGATAACCGTGCGGAGGACTCGCCAGCCTCTTCAACCACACTTGACGGTCATGGCCGATTTGGGCCGCCAGTCGGTAGGCTCCCAGCAGGGGATGCGAAAGGCGCCAAACCCGCCCATGCAACTGGCTGAGGGTTTGCGACATCCACCGGGCCAGGGTGTGATCGTCGAAATCTTTAAACACGAGCCCATACTCGATCCATAAACGATCAAGAGGCGAATCCGAACCGGAAGACATGAAACAACTCTGCGCGAGCTCAAACAAACTGCAACCGAAAACCCGCCACTTGAATGGGAGAAAGGATTCTGGCAAGAGAATCTCCCTATGGCCACTTACGTTTACGAAACGATTCCATCCAATCCGAAACAAAAGCCCCGCCGGTTCGAAATCGAACAGAAAATGAGCGACCCTGCCCTCACGCACGATCCCCAATCCGGACAACCTGTTCGCCGTATCATCATCGGAGGAAGCGGCTGGGTCACCCACGGCACCAGCATCCTGTCCATGAAGGTGAAACGATCCAAGTAACCCGGTTCGCCCCCGCACGGCACAGACGATGGTGCCAGCCGGGGGTTCTTGATTTTGGCTGAGTCGCGCGAGCCTGCCTGTGCCGATACCGCGACGGGTTCAGAGGCCCAGGAAGTGGCATAGCCCGGGTATTTCGCACTGGGCTTGAATCCGCGAGTGTGCGCCGCGTGACGGCACGCGGCCTACCATCGCGACGACCTCTGTGTTTGAAGGCCCGGTGTCCTCACCGGGCGTCCCGTGCATGAAATAGGCAGGGCTAGTCCGCCCCATGTTGAAAGGATCAAGAGCCTAACCCTTCGCGCCACCTCGCAGGTTGGGCAACTTGCGCCTAAGCCGCCATACGCAAACGAAGCCTTCGTTTCCGCAAAGCCCCGCATGAACGGCATTGCAGTCCGCCACCCCCGGTCTCCGCGATTCCGCGAGGCGCCCCGCCGCTTACTTCGGCTGGATCTGCAGCTGATACGGCGCCGAGAGCTTGCTGTTCGGACGCCGCGCGGGGATGCTCAGATACTCGTAGTCGAATTTGAACCGATAGTTCACCACCGGCTGCTCTGCAGGCAGGGGCACCATGGCTTCCCAACGGTTTTGAAGCATGGGGGTGCGCTGGAGCGGATAGCTCTCCGTCCCAATCACCACATAGGGCTTCAAGGTGTCCTTGCGCAAACTCTGTTGGTTGCTCTGCCATTCCACCTGGAACAGGTAGAGTCCGTCCTGATGGCGCGGATAACGCGAAGGCGTGAGGTTGTGGATGGACGTGGTGGTGCAACCGCTCAACACGAGGACCATGCCTGTGGCCACGATTCTTCCCAGTACCGAAAGGAGCTTCATGATCGACATCCGATACACGAGCGTATCCGCGGAGTAAAGTGGGATCTCGATTCTCCACGCCCCGCGGTGCATCCTAAGGTTGTCGGTGACCGGGTTGTCGTGGTCACGCAGACAGCCCTGTCTGCTGTGGCGCAGGCTGCCCAAACTGCGGGGCGACGAAGGATCTGATCAGCCGGCACTCGAAACGGCCTTCAGGAAAGCCTCGATTTTTCGGACATCCTTCAAGCCCGGAGCGGATTCCACCCCGCTCGATACATCCACCCCATAGGGCCGAACCCGCCGTACGGCGTCCGCCACATTGTCGGGGTTCATCCCGCCGGCAAGGATCACCGGTTTGCCCAAAGCCGTGGCCTCAGCCGCAATATCCCAATCGAATCTTGCCCCGGTGCCGCCATGAGCCCCTTCGACGTGAGCGTCCAGGAGCCACGCGGAAATCTGGAAGTGCGGCAAATTCTCAAGCACCGTCCGGTCTCGAACGCGAAAAGCCTTGATGATGTTTAATCCCGCAAACTGACGGCAAAATTCCGGTGTTTCCTCCCCGTGCAATTGGACCGCCGACAACCCACATCGAGCAACCGCCTCCCTGACTTCCCCGGCAGCCGGATTGACAAAGACTCCGACCCGCGCCACGAAGGGCGCCAATGGCGAAACCACGGCGCAAGCCTGCTCCAGCGTGACATGGCGCTTGCTGCCCGCGTAAAACATCAGACCGATCGCGTCCACCCCGAGATCCGAGCAGATTTTCGCATCCTCCGGGCGCGTAAGACCGCAGATTTTGATTCGGGGACGCATGCCTGGCACCGGCTTGCCCGCATTAACCAAGTTTGACCGGCTTGCCCGTCTCGGCCGAGCGGTCCGCCGCGAACAAAACCTCGAAGGTGCGCATGGCGTCGGTCAGCGATGTTAATGGCATTTCGCGTCCGGCCCTGACCGCTTCGAAGAAAGCCTCGAACTGAGTTTGATACGGATGATCACTCACATCACCCGAATCGAGCATTTTCATGGATAGCTGGCTCCAGTGGTGCTTGTCCAACCCCCCCACCTTGCTCGAGTGAAATCGGTTGTCCAGCAAGCTCCCTTCGCTCCCGACGAGATGGGTGTGAAAGTAATAGGGTTGATGACAATCAATGGACGACGAGCATTTCCCCACGCGGCCATCCTTGAACTTCAAAATGGACACACTGGTCGTGGGATACTCGTAAGGTTTGAAGACGGGGCTGGCCGACCGGGCAGACAAGCTCTGCACGCTTTCCACCTCTCCCGGCATGCACAAGAGCAGGGCGTCGAGGGCGTGGCATCCGGCGGAAAGCAGACTGCTCCCGCCCACTTTGCGGGTCACATTCCACCGAAACTGCCCATACCACGGCCCGATCCCGTGATAGTAATCGACTTCGGCGTAATGCAGGGTGCCGAGCAACCCCTGGTCCAGCACCGATTTCGTCGCCAGAAACTGGCTGGAATACCGGCATTCGAAGCAAACGCAAGTCCTCACCTTCGCCTTGCGAACCGCGTCCTGCACGTCCAGGCAGTCTTTCCAGCTCAACGCCAGCGGCTTTTCGATGATCAGATGCTTGCCCGCCCTGGCCACCTGAATGGCCTGCCTCGCGTGTGAGTCTGGGTAACTGCACAGGGAAACCACATCCAAGTCGGGGTCCTTCAGCATCGCGCCCAAATCGACATAAGCCTTGATGTGTCCTCCGTGTTTGGCCGAAAGCTCCCCCGAAGCCAGGCGGCGAGCCGAGCACACCGCCGTCACTTGAGCCTGCGACGTCGCATTGATGGCGGCGATATGCGCTCCGGCCACCCAGCCGTATCCAACGATTCCAACATTGAGTTTTTTCATGGTGTAAAGGAGTGCGTGTTGTAGGGATCGCCGCGGAGGTTAAGTACCCGACCGAAAAATGCAAGGGAACGCGCGCGCGCCTTCGCTGATGTTCGCCCCGGAGTCCGTTCAAAAAGCCAGAACCGAGCACGCTGCCGCCGCCAGCCACAAGCACAACACGGCGCGGGATTTCGAAAGGCCGACCCGCACCAATTGATGTGACAGGTGATTTGTGTCGCCCACCCAAAAACGCCGCCCATGCCACGTTCTCCAAACCACCACCCACACCATGTCCACCAGCGGCACCGCCAGCAACCAGAGGGCGGTGGGGAACGGACGGACGGATTCGTTTTCTTCCGCCGCGCCCTGCCCTGCGAGCGGCAGCACGCTCAACAAATAGCCCAGCAGATGACTGCCCGTGTCGCCCAGAAACACTCTGCCTTGCGGAAAGTTCCAAGGCAGGAATCCTGCAATCGCGCCGCAAAACAAGAAGGCCAGGGACGCCACCAGATACTGTCCATGCTGGGCGAACCAGACGCCGAAGGCAAAGGTGGCGATCGCCGAAATACCCCCGCACAAACCATTCATGTTATCCATAAAATTCATGGCGTTGGTCACCGCCAAAACCCAAAACACGGTGGCGACCCCATTCAACCACCCCCATTCCCGGCTCAATGGGAGCACAAACCCCGAAACGGCTGCGATGAGAGCGCAGGCGCATTGTCCCGCGAACTTCGGCCCAGGTCCCAATTCCCTCAGATCATCCTGACAGCCCAGCCACACCATTCCCAAAGCGCCCGCCAAGAGCCCGGCGATCGCTCCCAGGCGACGGTCCATGCCATAAGCCAGCGGTCCCAACTCCCCTGCCCACCATCCCGGCCAGACGATCAGGAATCCTCCCACCATCAAGGGCAACGAAACCGCGCACAGAATCGACCAACCCCCTGCCAAAGGTACCGGCTCCTGATGGATTTTCCGATGCCCGGGATCATCCATCAGCCCTCGGGAACGGCACCATCGTCTCCACAAGGGCATGCCCACCCCTGCGCACAAGGCCGCCGAAACAAAAGCAGCCAGATAAACATGGAACGGAAAACTCAACATGAAGGTCGCGGTTCCAAATCAGTTCTCCCGGCGAGGCGCCGATACAAGGCCTCCAGTGAATCCACCATGGTCTCCACCGAAAACCGGCTTGCAACCCATCTCCGGCCCTGCTCTCCAAACCGTCGCCTCAGTTCAGGCTTCTCCGCAAGTTCCACCAGGCGTTCACTCAATCCCCGCACGTCTCCTGCCTTCAGCAGGAAGCCATGCTCCCCGTCCAAACAGACCTCCCGGGCGCCATCGACGTCGAACGCCACCACCGGCTTTCCCGCCGCCAAGGCCTGGGGAAGTGCGCGCGGCAAACCCTCACGGCGTGACAAATGCGCCAAAACATCCATCTGCGCCACACAACCGGGAACTTCTTCCGGCCGGACCAGCCCGGCGAATACAACCGCCCGTTCCAAACCCAACCGGCGGATCTCCGCTTCCAGAACACCCCGCAACGACCCGTCTCCGACCATCAGAAACTTCGCCCGGGGCACGCGCTCCAACACCAGCGGCGCGGCCGAAATCAAATCTTCCATGCCCTTGAGCGGAGCCAGTCGCGACAACGTTCCCACCACGAAGTCGTCCTCGCCAATGCCCCAGCCGGCACGGACCGCGGGATCCCTCCTCGCCTCCGCAAAAGGCCGGGTGTCGAAACCGCTCCGGATCAGCGTGTAATCATCCGGCCGTCCAAGGCCCGCCGCCAGGTACTGATCAATCATGGCCTGAGCAACCGCCACATAATGATGAGTGCATCGCCCGGCGGCACGCTCAGCCCCACGAAATGCCGCGTTCGCAAGTCGGCCCTGGAACGGACCGAAGGAAGGTCCGTGAATGGTGTGAACGATGGTCTGAATCCGAGCGCTACGCGCCGCCCAACGTCCGAGCACGCCCGCCTTGCCACTGTGAGTATGAACCATGTCCGGACGCGACGCTCGCAAAACCCGGGTCAAGGCAAGGTAAGCCTGCAGGTCATGCCACGGATGCACCGGACGAATCAGGGAACGCACGATTCTCAGCCGCACCGGGCGGGAACCCTCCAACCAGTTTTCGAGGGATCCCTCGGGCCCCTCCGTGGGTCCCGAGATCAACTCCACTTCCCACCCGGGCTTCGCCGCGAGCCCGAGCGCCGAAGCCAGCGTGTTCTCCTGAGCCCCTCCGACGATCAGACGCGTGATGATGTGCGCGATCCGCATGGAATGACGGCCCATCGAGCGCAGAGCCGGAAGGAGTCGGTTGCAACGGAACCCTTCGGGCGACGAAGGCGCATGCTCGGGCCGCGGAAAGGAAAGAGGGGTGAGCCATGGTCCTGCGCGGGACGATCAAGCCGGAACGACGAAGCCCGTTGCATCATCCCGGCTAGTGTGCTGTTCATGAATGGGGTGGGCCTTTGCGGCGAAGGATTTTGGCCGCGGACGAGGCGCGACGAAGGAGCATATCTGCAGAGAGACGTGACTGAGGAGCCACGAAGCCCACGACCGAAAGACTCGCCGCCCGAAGGGTTGCGCCGCTTGGGCGGTTCTGGCGTTGTGGCTCCTCGGTCACAGACCGCTGGCGGGTATGCTCCCTCGTCGCGCCTAGCCAGAACCGCCAAAGCGGCGCAACCAATGCCCACCCCATTCATGAACAGCACACTAGAGGCCGCCCTTCAGCTCTTTCAGCTTCTTCTCCACAACCACCACCTCGGGACTGCCCGCCGGCGCGAGTTCGAGGAACTTTTCGTAGTGGGAGATGGCGGCGGACTTGTCCTTGCGAGCGCTGGCCACTTCTCCCAGGCCGAAAAAAACCACGTGGGAATCCGGAGCCATCCGTTTCAGTTCGTTGTAATCCTTCTCCGCAGCATCCAGCTCGCCCGACTTGAGTTTCGCGATCGCCCGGTTGCGCAGGGCGTTGGCGTTGCCAGGGTCCAGTTTCAGCGCCTGATCCAGTGCCGCCACGGCTTTAGGATAGTCCTTCAGTTCGATGTAGGTCGCCCCGCGGTTCAAAATGGCGCGGAGATTCTTGGGGTTTAACCTGAGCTGCTCCTCGATGGATTCCAGACCCTTTTCAAACCTCCGTGTTCCAAAAAACAGATAAAAGAGCGTGTCCAATAAGGCATCTTCCCGCGGAAACTCCTTGCGAGCCTCTTGCAGGATCTTCTCGGCGCCCGGCGTGTCGCCCTTGCCAAAAACCGCCAAAGCCTCCAGCCGGATCAATTCGATGCTGTCGGCAGTGGACAACGGCGTCGTCCGCTTGCGATCGCGAATCTCCCGCACGATTTCCAGGGTCTTCTCCGGCAAGGGTGCCGTCAAATACAGGTTCCCAAGCCAGAAACGGGCGGACATGTTCTCAGGATCCAAAGCTTGCACGCGCAGAAACTGCAACGCCGCTTGGCGACTCAAGCCTCCTTGCGCGAAAACGGTCCCGATTTCCAAACAGGATTGCGGTTCGTCCAACGGACCATTGGCTGCCAGCAACTCATCCACGGTCCGGTACCGGGCCATGAGCTTTTCCTCGGTCTTGGAGGCTTCCATGGACTTGGGATTCCCGGATCGCAACCCTTCGTTAAACCGGAGGTTTCGAATGGCCGCGATATTTTCGCCATTGAGCTCCACCGCCCGCTTAAACAACTGCCCGGCCTCGTTCAAGCCGCCGAGCTTTTGCATTTCCACGCCGAAATAGTTCGCAGATCGCGAATACCAGGCCCCCACGGCCACGGCGTCGGGAACTTTACGTTCGATGAGGTCGGCCAAGGCTGTCAAACGGGTTTCACGCCCTCTCCAAAACTCCAGATTCTTCGAGACCTCCACCGGATCCAGCCCCAGCGCCGCAATGGAGTTCGTCGGATAAGAATGCAGCCGGTAAAACATGCCGTCCGGTTTCAAATAGAAGGATTCAAAGAATCCGCCAAAGCTGGGCTGCAAATAATACACCTCCCGCGTAGACGAAACATGAATGACGATGCGAAGCAGCGTTCGCTGGTCAAAGACATCCTTGCCCCCCTCGATCGATTCAACCCATTCCTTGGGCAGAAGGTCCGGGTATCGCTTGGCCAACTGGACTTGATAGGCCCCATACTGCAACGCCTGAGTATCCACGAACACCGGCGACTCACCCGCGCCACCAGATCCGAAACCTCCGGACAAAAGCTGAATCTGGCTCGACGTGTCGCTTAAAATGACGGGTGCCTTCGCCGGGATGCGCTCTTTCACATCCGCGACATAGTCACGAAGCACACTTCCGTCCATCGCGGCGAGAGTTTTGTAGTTCTTGTAGACCAGGCCCGCCGGCACGCCCGCCAGGGCCAGCCACACCAAGCCTGCGGTGGCCATCCCCGCTATCGCGGCCAAACCAGAAGGGTTCCGCCGCCCCCTGCTCCCGCCGCGCGCATCACTGCCAATGAGGAGGAAATAGGCGGCAAAATAGCCCACGCAAAGCGCCCCGACATAGTAGAACGTCAACATCGGAAACCCGTAGCCCAACTCGCGCGGACTGAACTTCGGGTCGAACGACACCCACAAGCACGTTCCCAGGAACATCATGTGCGTGAGGCGGAACATCAGGTTCGTCAGCACCGTGCCGGCCACACTGGTGTCGCCAAACGAGGACGGCCAGCGCACACCGATCACTGCCAAAGGAAGTAACGACGTCAAGGAGAGCAACAGAATCCGGCTCTTCGGAAAGTAGAGCAAAATATTCTTCTGAGTCGCCAATTCGATGCGCAGCAAATCCCAAAAGGAACTCGGGGTGGACTTCTGGATCGTGGCCACCAACGGAAGCCACAAATACAGCAACAACCCGACGGAACCGAACGCAACCGTCCGGGCCAGGAACGTCACATCGAAAAACGCGCGTCCGCGAATCCAAACCGCCGCCGCGACAAACAAAGGCAGGAAACCCACCATCGCCCAATTGTTCGCCATCGACACACCCAGCATCAACGCCAGGCGGTCCATCCACTTCTGCTCCAGACCGACGCGGTGCTCCAGAACACAGAGAATGCAGAACGCGAAACAGGCAAGATCGAGCATTTCGCCCGTGGCGGCGATCGCATGCTCCCAAAACGTCAATTGCAAACCACAGACCAGCGCCGCCAGCAGCGGCGGCATCCAAGCCGATGGAATCGAGAGGAAAGAGTGCTCGCTGCGCTCTCGCTGCCGCTGATCACGCGTCCGATCCTGGGGCAGCAGACTGACCGATCGCGCCAGCATCATCAGCGTCAGGGCCGCGAGGACTGCCGTGAACACATTCAAGGCCACGGGCCTGCTGGCTTCAGGCAAGAACTTGAACGGGACCGTCACCAAATGCAGCAGCGGCCCATTCACCTGCGGCGACCAATCCCAACCCGTCACCTTGGCCACCACCGGCAAACTGGCCATCGACACCCAGCGGTTCAGCGTGGCGCCGTAGAGGATCATGCCAAGCAAGGCAATAACCCAGGGCCACTTTGAAATCACCCAGGAGCGTGGATTGCGGTCCGCTTCTTCCATAATCGGGAGCCGCCAGTTGAAGCGAGTTCCCCCGCCTTTGGCAAGGCTATCTTGGCTGGTTTGAATTGCCTCGACAGCGGAAAGCCTGTCGAGTATCGCCTCCATAACGATCCCTCTCGCCGCCATTCGCCCCGCCCCACTCCATCAAACGCATCCCGCGCCCATGAAAAAGAATTTTCGCTCCAAACTCCGCGATGCCTTCACCCTGATCGAGCTCCTCGTGGTCATCGCGATCATCGCCATTCTCGCCGGCATGCTGCTCCCCGCGCTGAGCAAGGCCAAACAACAAGCCAGCCGCGCCAAATGCCTCGGCCAGGTCAAACAGATCCTGCTCTCCACCCACATGTACGTCGGCGATCACCAGGACTACTTGCCCTACACTTCCTGGAGCTCCGGCACATTCAATGTCGCGAATTGGTGCTACATGCGGGTCGTCACCAACAAACCCGACCACACCATCACCCTCGGCCAACTGTGGACCTACCACCAGGAAAAGAGTCTCTACTTCTGCCCCTTGGACAACAAAACCAACACCACCCACTTCCGCGCCCGGGAAATGAAAGTATCCAGTTACATGATGAACGGCGCCGCCTCAGGCTACACCACCGGCCCCGCCGGGAATTTCGTCTCCTACAAAATGTCCCTGTTCAACCCCGATTACATGCTCTACTGGGAAGCTGACGAAAAACAGCCTTCAAACTACGACAACGTCGCCAGCCGCCCCGACGAAGGCGTCACCCGCCGACACAATGAAGGCGTGGTCATGGGCATGTTCGGCGGTCAGACCGAATTCATGAAGTTTCGGCAATATGCCATGGAAGCCGGCATTGGAGGCTTTCGCGGACAGCGACCCGGACGCTTTTGGTGCAACCCCGGCAATCGAACCGGTGAATAATTCCATGCTTCACCGGTTGGTTCCCAAATCTCCCTTGAATGGAGCGCGGCTGTGTGCGAAGCACCAGCCGCAGCAACGTCGCTTTCCATTTGCCCGTCGCTCCTCGCGTTCCCCGTCGGGATCACGCCGTCCTGCGGCTAGTCTGCGTTTTCTTGCCGAGCGGGTAGCGGACCTCGCGCTCAGCCCCATCACCATGAACTCAAAACCAAGGACAATGGGAGAAGCATTCCGATGGATGATTCGTGCGAATCAAAATGGAGCGCGGCGTTTACGCCGCTTCAATGCCCATTCCACCGCGCGCCATCATTCCTTCATGCGCATTCCGTTACTGAAACGGCGGGAACGCCGAAGCCCGGCGATCCAAGGCGCTCCGCGCCTCGCCAGTCGTCTTCTCTCGCTGATTCGTTACGGCTTCTCCCTGTGGCTCCGCGCTCTCCAAGCCCCTCAGTTTCCGATCCGCAGTTCCGGAATCATCGCTTCCCCTGAAACAATTCTCCTTTTGGCTCTGGTCTTCGCCAGTTTCGCGGGATGTTCGAAGAAGCAAGATCAAGATCTCAAGACCCCCGCCACTCCTCAACAAGCGGCCACTCAATTGGACCAAGCTTTCGAATCCGCTCCCTCCCACATCAAACAAAACGCGCAGGCCGCTTCCGCCGCCCTCAAACAAGGCGATTACGAGAAAGCCGTCCTCTCCCTCCAAGTCGTTCGAGACGATCCCAAAGTCACTCTGGACCAGGGACTTGCCGTCCACAATTCGACGGTGCTTCTTGAATCCCGGCTCCTTGATGCCATGGCCTCGGGCGATCCTCAAGCCAAACGAGCCTACGAAGCGCTCAAGGCCATGAAACGGAAATAGCCGTGAGCCGTGTCACGTTCATGGTCAGGGGCGCGGTGGCGTTCCTTCTCTCCAGCCTCGTCGTTTTCGGGACCGTCGCAGGAGCCGGCGGATGGATGTATCGTAATCTCACGGAGGCCGGTGCCTATACGGTCTGGGCGCTCCTGTTCATCATTCTCTCCAACTTATTGCTCTCCAAAGCATTTCGCGTCCCGATCAAGTCGTTTGCGGGGTTGTTCACCGCCGCTTTCATCGCCTACACCCTGGGATGGTGCGCAGCGTGGTTCGCCTCCCCCAATCGGACTGGGGAGATCGTCGCGACGATTCTCGGCCCCCTCCTGATGGCGGCCACCGTGGTCGTCGGTTGCTCCGCCAAGGGCCAAATCATCCCTGTCTCGCTCGCATTGGTCACAGGCCATACCGTCGGTTACTTTCTCGGAAGTTTGCTGCACGATGCGCTGGGTCCCAAAATCGGCATGGTGCTTTGGGGGGTGGCTTACGGACTGGGTTTTGGTGCCGGGATGGGCTACGCCGCTTCCAGCTTGTTAAAAAGCAAGCACGATTCCTCGCAACTTGCGCTTGCATCCCGGCCGGGATCTTCCTAGGATACCTCGATCCCGAAAGCGCAAATGGACTTGCGCGATGTCTTCTCGAACCGCGCATGCCCGTTTATCGCTCAAAGGAAGCAAGCGCATCAGAACCAACCCATAAACCAACTATGAATCTAACCAAGCAACCTCAGCGCGGTCGCTGGAAGTCAGCCTGTGCCGCCGCCATAGGCCTCGCCGGGCTGATCGCCGGCACGACGGCGGGCCAAGCCGCCAGCGCGACGTTTGATTTCACCGCGGACCCGACCGCAGCCGGCTCGGGCTTTATCATCGGTGGAAACAACGAGACGCCCTGGGTCTCCTCCGGAGGTAATCCAGGCGGGTTCCTCGCCATCACTTACCCCATCGGCTCTCAATACACGGGCGTCGTCTTCCCCGACATCGATAGCGGGAAAGTCGTCACCGCGTTCAAATTCGAATGCGACCTCCGCATCGGGAACAGCACCGGCGATCGTGCGGCGGACGGCTTCAGCATCAGCTTCGCCCGCGGCAATGACCCCGTCCTGGCGAACCTGCCTGACAGCATCAGCTCCCAAGGTCTCTTCGCCGGCGGCATCGCCGAAGGCGGCGCCACCACCGGCATCGCGATTGACTTCGACACCTGGTCCGGCAACACCCTGCCCGACGGCGGTGACATCGAAGGCATCATCGTCCGGGTCGATAACAAGACGATCCTCCGCCAACCCCTGCCGACTCGGCACGGCGCTTGCGGTGACAACACCAGCCTCCAAACGGGTCCGCGCGACATCGCTTACTGGCCCGATGGCGATCCCAAAGCCCCAGAATCCTGGAAGACACTCTGCTGGCAGCGCTTTGTGGTCGAGCTGGACAACACCGGTAAACTGACGGTGATTTTCAAAGGCCGGACGCTCCTCGACAAAGCTCAAACAGCCTACTTCCCGAGCGTCGGACGCCTCGTGCTGGCAGGCCGGACCGGCGGTGCCAACGAACACACCCACATCGACAACATCAAGCTCACCACGGAGTCGATCACGGACGCGACCCCTCCCACCGTGCCCACCGCCTTGGCCGGCAGCGCCGTCCATCCTCGCCGAGTGAAGCTGACCTGGACCGCGGCCACGGACGATTCCGGTCGCGCAGCCTATGAGATTGAACGGAATGGCGAAGTGCTCGGCTCGCTGATCAATGCCACCAGCTTCGCTGAAACCGTTAAACCCGGCAGCACCACCAAATACCGCATCCGCGCGATTGACCCGGCTCTGAACCGCTCAGGCTTCACGGCCGAAGTTTCGGTCACCACGCCCCAGGAAGTGCTGACCCGCACCCAAGGCGTCCTGAAATGGGAAGCCTACACCGGCATCGGAGGCACCGCGATCGACGCGCTCACCGGAGACGCAAAGTATCCCGACAACGCCGACGAAGTTCGCGTGATCGGCCGGGCCGAAGGTCCCACCGGCTACGGTGACAATTATGGCGCGCGCATCAGCGGGTTCCTCACGCCATCGGAAACGGCGGATTATGTCTTCTTCCTTTCGGCGGACGACAACGCTCAACTTTTCCTCTCGACCGACGACAAACCGGCCAATGCCAAATTAATCGCCACTGAACCGCAGTGGAACGGCGAACGTCAATGGGTCCTCCGGGATCGGCGCGATCCCGATCTCCCCGAAAACCGCTCGGACAAGTTCGCGGGAACCGAATGGCCCGGAGGCAACACCATCCGGCTTACCTCGGGTCGAAATTACTGGGTATCCCTGATCTACAAAGAAGGCGGCGGCGGCGATAATGGCGCCTTCACCTGGAAGAAAGCCACCGATCCCGATCCCGCCAACGGCTCGGCCGCCCTCAGCGGCAATGTGCTCGGAGCGGATATCGATCCAAACCAAGGCAAACCCAGCATCCTCAACCATCCCGTCAGCGCCAACGTGAACCTGGGTGCCAGCGTGACCTTCAGCACAAAAGCAATTGGCTCCTTGCCGCTCAGTTACCAATGGCAGCGCAATGGCGTGAACATCGCCGGTGCCACCAGCGCCAACTACACCGTAGCTTCGGCCAGCCAATCCACCTACGGCAGTTACACCGTGGTGGTCTCCAATGACGAAGGCAGCTCGACCAGCTCGACTGCCAACCTCATCGTCAACGGCCTGCCGAGCGTTCTGTTCATCCACTCCACCGCGGGTCCGAATGATTCCGACCGTGCGATCGTCAATCGCCTCGGTTCCCAGGGATGGCAAGTGGTCACCGTGGGCGCCTCGCCCTCGCAGACCTCGGACGCAACCGGGAAATCGCTCATCATGATCTCCTCCACCGTCAGTTCCGCGGAGGTCGGCGACAAGTTCAAGGACGCTGCCGTTCCCGTCATGTTCTGGGAACCCGCCAACGAGGACAACTTCGATACCACCGACCGCGCCAATGACGCAGACAACGTCACCCGCGGCAATGCCGGCGGCCAGACCCAGATCAACATTGTCAAAGCGGATCATCCGTTGGCCGCCGGTTTCAAAGCCGGACTGCTTTCCAACGTGAATGCCGCCACCGACATCAGTTGGGGTGTTCCTGGACCCGCCGCCACGATCATCGCAACCATCGCCGATGACGCCACCCGCGCCGCGATCTACGTCTACGAAAAAGGCGCCAAATTGTTTGACGCTTCCATCAAAGCTCCAGCCATCCGCCTCTACTTTGGCATGCTGGACAATACGTTTGCGAACCTCAACGCCGACGGCCTCAAGTTGTTCGATGCGGCCGTCCTCTACGCCGCAGGCGGACCTCCGACGATTCCTTCCTCAACCGAATACGGCATCGGGTTGAACTTCGGTGCTGAAGAAGCCAACGGCAACAACAAAGGCACCCTCGCGGCCGCTGACGTCGCGGGCGTCGCCAGCGTGGCTCAAGCCAACTGGAACAACCTGAAAACAGCCACCGGCAGCGCCACCACCGGCATTGTCGCGGATGTCAAGGGAACTGCCCAACCCACCTCCGTCACCGTCTCCTGGAGGTCCGGAAACACCTGGGCCTCCACCGGACGTGGTGAGGAAAACAACAAGTTCACCGGGAACAACCTCAAGCTGACCACCGGTTACCTTGACACCGGCAATGCCACCACCACCACCGTCAGCATCGCCAGCATCCCGGCTAAGCTCACCGAAGGCGGCTACGATGTCTATGTCTACGCCCTGGGC